>DASSFT010000439.1:0-3798 GCA_035694045.1 Chitinophagaceae bacterium | reverse complement strand
AAAGAAAAAATTAAAGGTTACTGTAAAAATATTCGGACGTTCCACACCTGTTGAACTTAACTATATGCAAGTGGAAAAGATCAGCTAAGGCTGAAATCGTAACCCCGGCTCGTGCAACTGCATCGGCTGTTTTGTCCTGTTAAGGGTTTCCTAAAAAAATGCATTTTATCACGTATTGCTGTCGTTTTGACAAACGGTAACATTATCGTTTTCTTATACGTCTATCTTCGTATAAGATCGTTCACTACGTAAACCACAATCATCTTATGGCGAGAAGATTTTCGCTTTTGTTTTGCCTGCTGGTTTTTTCGGGGATTGTTTTTTCTCAAACCGGTTTGCCGCCCAGGCAACTTGAGGCAAAAAGAACAAAGTTGCTTGTAAAAATTGACGGGTTACTCAACGATTCTGCATGGAAGGACGCATCCCTGATGACCGATCTTATTGAGTTTAGACCAACGATGGGAGCAAAAGAATCCTTTGAGAACCGGACTGAAACCTGGCTGATGTATGACGATGCAGGCATTTATTTCGGCGGCTATTGCCATGAACGAACCAAAGACAGTATCGCCAGCGAACTGGTAGGTCGTGATGGTTTCGGGACCAATGACTATGTAGGACTCATCTTCGATACTTATAAGGATAAGCTCAATGGCTTCGAATATTTTGTTACTCCTTTAAATGAACAGTGGGATGCAAAGATGAATGAGGCCATTACCAATGGTAACAGCGAAGATTTTTCATGGAATGCAGTTTGGGAAAGCGGTGCTGCCATCCACAATGATGGATGGACCTTTGAAATGTTTATCCCTTACTCAGCAATCCGGTTTGGAAAAGAAGACGTTCAAAGCTGGGGCCTGAATATTACGCGGAGGAGGCGAAAGACAGATCAACAATATACCTGGAACCCGATTGATGTAAATGCAAGGGGCTTCCTTTCCCAGGAAGGGTTTTGGACCGGCATCACTAATATCAAACCACCGGTACGCCTTCAATTTTCACCCTACTTCTCTGTATACGCCAACCATTATCCCCAACACCAGCCGGATAAAAAAGACTGGAGCGGACAGGTAAATGGTGGTATGGATGTAAAATATGGGATCAACCAGGCCTTTACACTCGACATGACGCTGATCCCCGATTTTGGCCAGGTGCAAAGTGATAACCGGATACTTAATCTCACACCTTTTGAAGTAAAATATAATGAGAACAGGCCTTTCTTTACCGAAGGAACAGAGCTTTTCAGCAAAGGCAACCTTTTTTACCCCAGGAGGATCGGGATTGACCCGGTGCTGGTGCACTCCCTGGGTGAATATGCAACCGATAACGAGGTAGGCATAAAAGTGCCAATCGAATCCAAACTTATTAACGCGACAAAGATCTCCGGTAGAACATCGAAAGGGCTTGGCATTGGCGTTCTGAACGCGGTAACCAATAACAGGTACGCCACATTGCAGAATCCTGTCACTGGCGCTGAGCGTGAGGTGCTGCTTGATCCCCTGACCAATTTCAGCGTGATCGTGCTTGACCAGACATTGAAGAATAACTCAAGTGTGTCATTGGTCAATACAAATGTGTGGAGAAGCGGCCAGGAATACGATGCGAATGTAACAGCCGGCCTTTTCAGTTTTTACGATAAAAAGGTGGCATGGAATATCAACGGAAAGGTGGCGAATAGCCGCCTGATCGGGTATAACCCGGATGGTAGCACTAAGAGCGGGTATAGTCATAACATAGGTTTCGGAAAGACGAGCGGGCGTTTCAATTTTAATTTCGCCCAGGAATTGACCGATACCAAATTCAATAGTAATGATCTGGGGTATTTTACTTTCAATAACTATCTCGATCATTCGCTCTGGATGGGATACAGGTGGATAAAACCAAAAGGCTGGTATAACAATGTCCGGTTGAATTTTAATGTTTATTATTCACGCAATCTCCAGTCCGTTTATGACACCAGCCATTCAAAATTCCCACTTTACAGATCGGCTAACCTGAATATTAACGCGAATGCCCAAATGAAAAACCTCTGGTTTGTGGGTGCATTAATAGGATATGAGCCACGGTACAACGACTTCAACGAACCGAGACGGGAGGGATGGATGTTTAAAGGATGGACTGACTGGTTTGCCGACGCCTGGGTGGAAACCAACCGATCAAAAAAATACAGTTTATACCTGGAAATGATGCTTATCAAGAGAAGCCTTTTCAATAGCAGGCGCTATATGATCAGCTTTAACCAGACATTCCGGTTCAGCGATAAATTTTCCATCATGCAGCAGGTCAACATGGAACCGCAGAAAAACAACGTGGGTTTTGCATCCTTTGACCCGGTTAATGACCCAGTCAACGGCGATATCATTTTTGGCCGCCGCAACAGGAACACGATTGAGAACATTTTCAATTTCAAATACAATTTCAATTCGAAAATGGGTTTGAACCTGCGGGTGCGTCATTACTGGAGTAAAGTGGATTATAAGGAGTTTTTTACCCTGCTCAACAGCGGCGACATAACACCCAACAGCACATTCCATGAAAATGTAAACCAAAACGTCAATTTCTTCAATGTAGATATGGTCTATACCTGGCAGTTTGCACCCGGGAGCTTCATAAACATTGTCTGGAAGGATGCCGGTTTTACTTACAAGGACCTGGTGGAGAGGGATTACCTGAAAAATTTCAGCAATACGATGCAAGCTGACCAGAATAATAATATCTCCTTCAAGATCATTTACTTCCTCGATTATCTCGATTTTAAGAAATGGAAGAATAAGAAGAAAAAAGTTAATTGACCAGGGTAGGAGGCGGTCCAGTCTGGCTCCATAGCCTTAAAATAATTCGATAAAAGCTTCTCAAATCGGTTTAACAGCCCTATCTTTGCCGGCCCAATTAGTTCTTTCAAGTTCGTTCAAGCTAAAGCGAAGACGGACAAGGAAATCCCGACAAGTCGGGATTGGGAGATCAAGTAGACATCCTTCGATAAGCGCAGGATGAAGAAAGATCGTTAACACCAAAAAAATTAAAAATGGCAAAAGAAGTCTCTGGCTTTGTAAAGCTTCAGTGCAAGGGTGGCCAGGCCAACCCCGCACCTCCAATCGGTCCTGCATTGGGTTCCAAGGGGATAAATATCATGGAATTCTGCAAGCAGTTCAATGCAAGAACTCAGGACAAAATGGGAAAGACACTTCCCGTATTAATCACTGTTTATACTGACAAAAGTTTTGATTTTATTATCAAGACTCCTCCGGCAGCTGTTCAATTGCTGGAAGCCGCTAAAATTCAAAAAGGTTCTAAAGAGAGCAACCGTACTAAATCTGGTAAGGTAAACTGGAACCAGGTCGAGGCAATCGCAAAGGATAAAATGCCTGATCTGAACTGCTTTACCGTGGAAAGCGCCATGAAAATGATAGCAGGTACAGCCCGCAGTATGGGTCTGACAGTAGAAGGTAAAGCTCCCTGGGACAAAAATTAAATTATTGAACGCCCGCCTTCGTATCGCTTTGAGAGCGGCACTCGGCGGACACAGTAAAAACGAATTACAATGGCATTCATCAGTAAAAAAAGAAAAACAGCCGAGGCAAAACTCGACAAGAATAAATCTTATTCATTGAAGGAAGCATCTGCCCTGGTAAAGCAGGTGAATATTGCAAAGTTTGATGCTTCAGTGGACCTGCACATCCGCTTGGGTGTGGATCCGAAAAAAGCCGACCAGGCAATTCGCGGTACGGTAACACTTCCGCACGGAACGGGAAAGTCAAAGACTGTGCTGGTACTTTGCCCTCCTGATAAAGAAGCAGAAGC
>DASSFT010000438.1:0-2381 GCA_035694045.1 Chitinophagaceae bacterium | reverse complement strand
TCAGCAGGATGCTGCCACGGTGATGAGATTCATGCGAGATAAAATATCCGACGAGTGGAATAATACCTTTTTTAAAATTCTTTACCCGGCCTTCATTATCCAAACTTTTATTAATGAGTTCTTCAATCCCAGCGGCGGATTTATCAAATGCCTGGCGCAATCCTTCCCTGTCGAAGCCTGTTTCTTTTTTTATAGCATGGTACTTTTTGAAAATATCCGGGGCGCAGACTTCCAGCCACTGGATACGGACATTGTGCACATGTACTAATTGATAGTACACGGTACGGCCGGGGGGACTTAACGATTGTTCCATACCGGTGTCCTTAATATTGTCTATCAGCAGGAGATTCATTTTATTGTGAATTCTCCAGGTTTCGAGTAGTTGCTCTTTCATCAATGCTGTTTGATAATGAAAGTTATAAAAATAAAAATCCCCACACATCGTGCAGGGATTCTTGTATACAATTAAACTATGTAGATTAATTATTTGATTGGGGAGCTTCGGGAGCCAGTACTTCACCCGTGATCTGTACGACCTTTTCCTGAGTGATGCCAGCTAATTTAATATGAACATCTTTTGTGAAAGCTCCTACACCAGCGGCGCTGTATTGTACTTTCAGTTTTGCTGTTGCACCAGGTGCAATCGGTTCAACGATTTTTTCCGGGGTAGTGCATCCGCAACTTGCATACGTATTTTCAACTACGATCGGTTTATCGCTGGTATTTTTAATTTCGAATGAATAGGTTACAGGTTTGCCCTGGGGTATTTTTCCAAAATCATGTTTCACCGTATTCACTTTCATTACATCATCGGGCGAAGGCTGGGCTGTCGCAGGTTGAGCGGTTGTTGTTTGACCTGCAGGAACTGCTTCCTGTTTGATGACTTCAGCTTTGGCTGGAGCAGGAACAGTTTTGCTGGCGGAATTGCGGGTAACTTTTGATGCGGTGTTTTTAGATGGTTCGGTTTGGGCCATCAAAGCAACGCTGAAAGTGAAGGCAGTGGCGAGTAAGACTAACTTCTTCATGATTATTTTTTTTAAAGTGTTTGTTTTTTAAGAAATTGAACGGAAGCATTGGCTGGAGCAGCTCCATCGGGGGCTTTCCAGACAGTGCCGAATATTTTTAATTGTTTTGTCTGGTTGGTGTTATAGGTAATGGTAATGTATTTTTCAAAGTAATTCTCTGCCGCAGCATTGTAACCTACCCTGATCTGTGCAGTCGCCCCGGGAGCGATAGCTTCGTGGCTCCATTCAGGCGTCGTACAGCCGCAACTGGCTTTTACATCGTCCAGCTTCAGTGGCTGTGACCCGGTATTCACTACCTCGAAAGAATAATAAACCGGCCTGCCCTGGGGGATTTTTCCGAAATTATGTTCAGATTCCTTGAGCCTCAATGCATCCGCGGCCTCGGACGCGGCGGTTTGTGCGCCTGCCAAAAAGCAACAGAAAAGCAAGGTGAGTACTGATAGGGTTTTTCTCATAAAGAATTTATGAAGGTTTCAAAATTAATAGAAAGATGCCATATTCCAAAGATGGGTTGCATTAAGGAATGGGGATTTTTTGCAAATATTTAGTGATTCGTTTCTCCCTATTTTTGTCATATGCAAAATTCCCCGATGCCTGCCGAAGCAAAGTTGTCTTTTGACAAATTCAGGGAAGAAGTATTAAATGATTACCGCGTTGCATGTATAAGCCGGGAAGCCAGCTTGTTAGGCAGGAAGGAAGTTTTGACGGGCAAAGCCAAATTCGGCATTTTTGGAGATGGTAAAGAAGTGCCCCAGGTTGCCATGGCCAAATTCTTCAAACCAGGGGATTTTTACAGCGGGTATTACCGGGATCAGACATTTGCATTTGCAACCAATGCAGCAACGCTTGAACAGTTTTTTGCTCAATTATATGCAGATCCCGATACCACTCATGATCCTCATAGCGGGGGACGGCAAATGAACTCTCATTTTGCCACTCCGTTTGTGAATGAGAATGGAGAATTTCTTGACCTGGTAAATCGCAAAAACCTGGCAGCAGGCATGGCACCTACTGCAGCCCAAATGCCCAAATCACTCGGGCTGGCATTAGCATCCAAACTCTTCAGGAACGTTGGAACATTGCAGCAATTCACATCACTATCTGACAAGGGAAATGAGGTTTGTTTTTGTACCATCGGTGATGCCTCTACCAGTGAAGGTCATTTCTGGGAAACCGTAAATGCCGCCGCGGTGCAACAGGTACCCGTTGCTTTTTTTGTTTGGGATGATGGCTATGGCATTTCCGTTCCTAAAAAATACCAGACTGTCAAAGGGTCTATTTCTGAGGCGTTGAAAGGTTTCCGCGAAGACGGAAATAAAGATGGGATCGATATTTATTACCTCAAAGCCTGGGACT
>DASSFT010000437.1:0-14433 GCA_035694045.1 Chitinophagaceae bacterium | reverse complement strand
TTTATATAACCCTTGTCAGGTTCAACACCCATAGCAGCCCTGACGACCGAACATTTCCAATCTTCATGCAACCATTTAACGGTGCCGGCATTATAAAACCGGGGCCACCAGTTGTGCCAGCCAAAACTCATTCCTCTTAACACTACTGTCTTACCGTTTTTGTCAACAAGCTTTGTTCCTTCGATATGTAAAGGACCATGATCCTTTACCGGTTGCGACTGGGCTGAGATTACTGCCACGAAAACTAATGGGATGATAAGTGATAACCTGGTCATAAAAATTTACTTCTTTGTTTTATAAATATTATCAAGGTCCTTTTCAAACAAAGTATATGGATCGTTATAGAACTTGATGAAATCAACTTCGCTTGCCTGGCCAGGAAACGGGGCATAAAAATGAGTCGGGCTTCGCACATCATTTCGCCAAACCAGCACATAACACAATCTCATTTTTTCAGCACGTAACGATTTCAATAATATTTCAGTCCACCAGTCTGCTTTGGGTATTGACTCCAGCCCTGTTTCAGTAAAGGCAGCCAGTTTACGCTTCCTGAAGGCATAATCCGATACGATTTTCAATTTTTTAATGCCCGCTTCTACATTATAGCGCCCATCGCGGCCAAAATCTCCATAATTATCCACTCCAAGCATATCTACCCATTCATCACCCGGGTAACGTTCGAGGTATTGTTCTTCGGTGGAAAAACGATTATCCGGCGAAAATGCATAAATGAAATTATGAACACCCAGGCTGTCTCTTAAGTAGGAAACTGTAAATCGCCAAAGAGTTTTGAACTCGTCGGTTGTACAATGAGCCTTCCCCCACCAGAACCAATCGCCATCAAATTCGTGGTAAGGACGGAAGATCAATGGAACCAGTTTACCATCTTCTCCCTTTATTGATTTTACCAGTCCGGCTATAGTTTGAAGGATCGCTTTGTACTTAGCATGATGTGATCCGCCCGGTATAATATTCTTTACTGCGGGAGCGGCGGTAGAATCATTCCAATAAAAATTTGTCGTTGAAACGGGGTTGTTGAAATGCCAGGCCACCGTGGTAACACCACCCCGGTTATACGTATCGGCAATCGATTTTCGCAGCGAAGCTTTTTCTTTTTCAACCAGGGTATCCGACCGGCCAGACAAGCCGCTGAAATCGACACCAATGACGGCCGGGTGAGAACCGGTCACTGACTTTACATCCGAGCGATCGGGCTCACCATACCAACCATGTCCATATTCCGTGGCATGCTGGTGACCAAACAGGATATGATCCTCCGAAAGACGCGAAAGATTATTAAACAAAGCTTTTGTTTCTTTCGTTGCCTTATCATCGACCAGTTTCATTTTCTTTTGGGAAAAACATATACCAGGAACAAACAGGAGGTATAAGATCGTTGTCATTCTTTTCATAATGCACTATTACTTTGATATTCGTATAGCAAAACCACCGCCAGGGGCAAGATGTACCTCAAGCTTCCGGGCTGCATTTACCGGGACAATTTCTTTTTTATAATCTGTCGCATTCCTGTCTGCATTGATACCGTCCTTAAAGATCTCTGCACTATAGTTCCCCTCACCTAAGAACGAAAGGTCAATCACTACATCTCTTGCCGTCCAATTACCCATTCCCCCGATATACCAGGCATTATCTTTCTTGCGGGCGATCACAGCATATTCTCCCAGCTTTCCGTCCACTGCCACTGTTTCATCAAAGGTCGTCGGCACCCGTGCAATAAAATCAGTGCATTCCTGTTCCTGCGTATAAGTTGTGGGATTATCGGCCAGCATTTGCAACGGTCCCTCATAGACGATATACATTGCCAATTGGTGGCAACGTGTTCCCTGGCTTACCGGTAAGGAATTGCTGGGCCTTGCATTTCCCCTGGTGGTGTTCCGCATTGCCCCGGGAGTATAATCCATTGGACCAGCCATCATGCGGATATAAGGAAGACTTACTTCATGTCCCGGAACACGCTCATCGGCGCTCCATTTACTGTATTCCATTCCCCTCACACCTTCAAAATTGATTACGTTTGGCCAGGTCCGTTGCAAACCCTGCGGAGGAAACATGCCATGAAAATCCAGCATCAACCGGTGTTTTGCGGCAATTGCCGCCATTTCATGACAGGAGGCTATCATCTTCTGGTCATTCCGGTCAAGAAAATCAACTTTAAACCCTTTCACGCCCATTGCCGCATATTTTGCAGACAACCCTTCCATATCTCTCGACAAAGCGTACCAGGTGCTCCACAAGATCAGTCCTACATTTTTTTGTTTGGCATACTCCAGCAATTCCTTGAGATCGATGGCGGGCGAAAGTTTGTTTAAATCCCAATCATCACTCCATCCTTCATCCAGAACTACGTACGCTATATGATTAGCCGTGGCGAAATCAATGTAATATTTATAAGTCGGTGTATTAACCCCTGCCTTGAAATCAACATGGGTTATATTCCAATCATTCCACCAGTCCCAGGCCACCTTACCGGGTGTTATCCATGATACATCTTCTATTTTGCATGGTTCCGATAACCGTTGCACCATATCGTTATTCAACAGGTCTTTGTCCTGCTCGCTGACAACAACTATTCTCCAGGGAAAATTCCGGGTACCATTCACCCTGGCAATATAATCTGCCCGTCTTTTAACCATATAATTGATCCGGTTAAACCCGCCCAGTTCTTCTTCAAGGGGAAAGCCGGCAAATGTGGCCCTGATCGCATTTGCGGCTGAGGGATTCTTTTGAACAAACATGGCCGGGTAATCCTGTACATCCGCCTCCAGTACTACAGCCTTTTTATTATTGTCGAGCGAAATGAGTAAAGGAAGATAACCCAACGTGTCGCCATTGAATTTCGAAAGCGGTGTCTCAGTATAAAATTCCTCGAAAGAACAGGAAAACCTTTCGCCTCCTCTCAGGTCACTGGTATATGGAATAAATGCAGTGTAATCTTTATCAAAATTGAATTCGCTTTGCTCACTGCGGATTGTTAGTTCACCCTTTCTTTTGGTGAAGAAACGATAGGCTACCCCATCATTATAAGCTCTGAAAATAATTCCACAATCACCTTTGATATCAATAGTCAGTTGCCTACATTTATTTCCAATCCTGTTTTTCTTATAGCTGACCGCATTGATTACCTGATCGATAGTTTCCTGCCTGGAATTGCTTACCTGCACATTTTTCCCGAGTATCTCACCCGTATACAACTGGAGAGAAACCGGAGAAGGCGAAAGAATGGTTTGACCATTGTGTGCAACTGACCATGTAATAGACTGGCCTGTATTGATAGTTATAACGAGTTTGTTATCGGGAGATGAAAGCTGAAAAACTTTATTCCTTTGGGCCAGTAAACTCATTGCATTACAAAGGAGCGCCAAGGACAAAACACAAATTCTCATGATAAAACTTTAGGGCTTTTTTTCAGGATTTTTTCAATCTGCGTTAGCTCATTGTCATTCAATATCATGTTGTCGAGACAATCTATATTGTTATCCAGTTGCTGAACGGAGCTTGCGCCGATCAATACCGTAGTAATGCGTTTATCCTTTAGCAACCAAACCAGGGCCATTTGCGCCAGCGACTGGTTTCTTTTTTTGGCTATTTCATTTAATTGCTGGATCTGTTCAATACGTTCTTCCGTTATTTCTGCGGCTTTCAGGAAACCATGAGCTTTGGATGCCCTGGAACCTTCCGGTATGCCTTTTAAATAACGATCTGTCAACAAGCCCTGCGCCAGCGGTGAAAACGGGATGCAACCAACTCCAAATTCCTCCAGCACATGAAGCAACCCATCTTCCACCCATCTCTCGAACATCGAATACTTGGGCTGATGAATTAAACAGGGAGTACCCAAATGATTGAGTATTTCAAGTGCCCGCCTGGCCTCTGGTGCGCGATAGTTGGATATTCCCGCATACAATGCTTTACCGCTCCGGACGGCAGTATCCAATGCCATCATCGTTTCTTCCAGCGGTGTATCGGGATCAGGCCGATGGGAATAAAAAATGTCAACATAGTCCAGTTGCATTCTCTTCAGGCTTTGATCGAGACTGGAGAGCAAATATTTCCTGGAGCCCCATTCACCATAGGGACCGGGCCACATATAGTAGCCGGCCTTGGAAGAAATGATCAACTCATCGCGAAGATTGCCGGTGAAATCCTTCTTCAGTATATTTCCAAAATTCTCTTCTGCGGTACCGGGAGCAGGACCATAGTTATTTGCCAGGTCGAAATGGGTAATGCCCCGGTCAAAAGCCCGGCGTATGATGCTTCTTGCCGTTTCAAAATCATCTACCGAACCGAAATTATGCCAGAGACCAAGGGAAATCGCAGGCAATTTTACGCCGCTTTTACCACAGCGATTATAAACCATCTTGCTATATCTTTCCGGAGAAGGAGTGTAAGCCATGTTTTTCTTTTGTCTAAGTTCCGTCAAATCGGGCTAATGTCCCGCAGGATTATTTCTTGTGATCGCCACGGATTCACGGATAAGCGAATTAACCAATTAACAGATTTACAGATGCCATGTATTCACGGGTTAACGAATTCACGGATGAACAGTTACATTACCATTTCATCGTTTTTTTTATGAACGTGGTCAGCTCTTTAGCGATCAACTGGTGTTCAGCCAGGTCCGGATGACCGTCACAGCCATTATGATATTGTTTGGAAAAAAAGTAGCGGGTTATTTTTTTGTCACCGCTATCGTTGACCGTCTTCACAATTGCATTCAGTGTTTTTTTCATAAACGCAGCCAGTACGCCATCCGCTGCTGGGCTGGTCAGGCAGATGATAGTCGCTTTTGGGTAATACATTCTTACCTGTTTAAGAAAAGCAATGTAGTTATTACAAAAACTGGCTGAATCCTGTATTCCATCATTTTGACCCAGGCAAACCGTGACCACATCTGGTTGGTATTTGCTAAAGTCCCAGGGTATCGTATCATTCCGCATGCTTACCTTATCAAACACCGCAGGCATAATGATGTTCATGTTGCAGCAACTGTGCATCAACCCAATACCGGATACAGCCGACAGGTGGTATTGCGCGTTCAATGCCCTTGCTGTCACTGGCCCATAACTCTTGTATGCATTGTGTTGGTCCTGCCATACGCCTTTTCCGCAGGGGATTTCAGAAACATCGCTGCCGGTACCGCATGTAATGGAGTTACCAATAAATTCGATCTTCCGTTTTGATTTTGGTAGCGGTTTGACTATTTCATGAACAATAATGTTAACGAGTTCAATGTATCCAATATTTGCTTCGGTGTTCTTGCAAATGACAAGGGTATGCTCTCCCTCTGATAGATGTTCGGAAACATCAATTGTATCCCGGGCGCTTTTTGTCTGCAGGCGTTTAGCTTTGCCATCCATCACCACCTCGATATAATTATGATTCTTTCCCCAAAGAACTTCATCATTGAGAACGATAGAACACACATGACCTTTAAATCTTATAGTGATATATACCCCGGGTTGCCAAATCCGGGGAAGTTTTGGATTGGTAAAATCAACTCTGCCAGTATACTGAATATAAGGGTGGTCAGCCTGAAAACGGCCTGCACCATAACGTTGAGCCTGCGCCGGTGATTCGAACAGGACAACTGCAATAATGCTCAGTAGGATTGCTGGATCCCGCAGGAGGCGGGACAAAGAACGATGATAGTAGTAATACAGCTGGCTCATTAATAATTATCACTTATAACTAAACGTCGTTTTTTTATCCCCGATCATTATCTCGAAATCGCCTGGTTCTGTCACCCATTTAAGCTTGCCATTGACAAAAGCAAGATCATTTTTATCAAGGGTAAAACTTACAGTCTTTGTTTCACCCGCCTTCAAGCTGATCTTTTGAAAAGCTCTTAACCGTTTCATGCTTGGGGTAATACTTGCATACATATCTCTCGTGTACAGCTCGACGCTGTGTTTGCCATCGCGGCTTCCTGTATTCTTTACCGTAATGCTGGCGGTAAGCTTTGCATTCCCGCTTAACGTTGCGCTGCTTAATTTGATGTCGCCGTATTCAAAACTCGTATAACTTAAACCATGACCAAAAGCGAACAGCGGATCATACCCCCCGTTTACATTGTCGTTGAAAACTTCCCGTACTTCCTCGGTGGGCTTGCGGTCGTACATTACGATTTCTCCCATACTTTTCGGGTAGCTGAAAGGCAACCGGCCATCGGGGTTATAATCCCCAAATAACACATCTGCTACAGCTTCTCCCGTTTTCTTACCGCTCCAGTAAGCCATCAAAATTCCTTTCATTGAAGGCTCAATACTGGTAATAAATCGAGGTCTGCCTTCTGTCAATACCAATATCACCGGTTTGCCTGTAGCCGCAGCAGCTTTGGCCAGTGCAAGCTGGTCATCCGGCAGGGCCAGCTCTCTTGTGTTACCAGGGCTTTCGGCGTAAGCATTTTCACCCAAACAAAGAATAATAACATCCGCATTGGCAGCCGCTGTCGTCAATGTTGTCGCATCATAATTCAGCTTGTTATCAAAACCTTTACCAGTAGTAGTCGTCACATTCGCTGCTCCCAGTTTATCTGTAATAGCCTGCAGGATCGTTTTGCTATCTGCAGGATACCATTCTTCATCCTTACCCTGCCAGGTGTAGCTCCAGCAACCATTTAATGCGCTGATGCTTTGAGCAGAGGGACCGGCTACCAGGACCTTTGCAGTTTTTGATAAAGGAAGAACATTATCCTGGTTCTTTAATAAGGTCATTGCTTCATGCGCTGCACTCAATGCCAGTGCCTGGTATTCGGCCTTGCCAAAATTGGAAACGGCAGCTGGCTCGGGATAAGGATTATCAAACAATCCTAATTTATATTTCAGGGTCAATATCCGTTTTACCGCATCATCGATCCGGCTCATGGGAACTTCTCCTTTTCTTACCGCTTCGATCAGCAGGTCATAAAATGAAAAATCGGAGGGCACCATACTCATATCAATACCGGCATTGATCGCCATGGCCACTGCCTCCCTGGGCGTAGCGGCTACATTGTGACGGTCGTGTAATCTTTTTATGTCTTCCCAATCGGTAACGATCATTCCCTGGAAACCCAGTTCCTTCCTCAACAAATCGGTCAGCAGGTATTTGCTTGCATGGACGGGTTCACCGTTTATTTCACCGGAATTGATCATGACCGTTGATGCGCCGGCTTTTACTGCTTCGCGGAATGAAGGCAGGTAGTATTCACGCAATTCAATTTCTGGGATATAAGCCGGTGTTCTGTCCTTACCTGTCCGTGGTCCGGAATAGCCCAGGTAATGTTTCAGACAACTGGCAACAGCTGTGGGGTTCTTTAAACCATCTTCTTCATATGATTTTACTGCTAATGATCCTAGTGTTTTTGCGAGATAAACATCCTCGCCGTAAGTTTCAGGAAATCTCGACCATAGCGGCTGCCTGCCAATATCCAAAACAGGCGCAAAATTCCATCGCACACCCGATGCCCTTAATTCTTTGGCGGTTGTTTTCGCCGCTGCTCTTACCAGCTCCGGGTTTCTTGCTGCAGCCATGCCTAAATTATGGGGAAATAAAGTGGAATTGAGCGTATAGGTTTGCCCATGCATTCCATCGAGACCGTAAATAACCGGGATCTTTAATCTTGTATTCTTCGATTCGTCCTGTATTTGGGTAATGATGCTGTTCCATTTTTCAACCGTAAATCCATGTGCATTTACGTTCAGCACCGAACCTACATGATGATCAATAATTGCTTTTTTCAATGCATCAGGATCAATGTTTCCATCCCGATCGCCCCAGCCTCCTTTGGCGATGACTGCGATCGTGACCTGTGTCATCTGTCCCACTTTCTCTTCCAGCGTCATCTTTTTTAGCAACGCTTCTGCTTTTTGCTGATCAGTTTGTGAATAGGCCTGACAACAAATGAAGAGCAGAGCCAATAAAAATGATTTTTGCATGATGGTTTGTATTAGATATATAAATTAAAGACTCTAAAATCGGAGAGGTAAGCACCAAGAACCAAATAAATCACAAATTAAAACTTTTAAACAGGAGCTATCTACTTCAACTTTTTGGTTCTTGGTTCTTGAGTCCCGATCCCGATAGCTATCGGGACTATCGGGATGGTTCTTTCAATTATTGCTTATCAATTGCCATGAACACAACGGCTCTTGCCGGTACCGTCACCCTGAGCCCTCCGGAGACAAAAGCCGACATTGGGTTAATGGTCTTATAATTTGTGGGGCCACCGCCAGCAGCTGTCGTCGTTTCTCCATTCACAATTACTTTACGCGAAAATTCCCCATTGTCACCTGCGCCGGTCAACGTATACCAGTAAAACCGGCTGCCTTTCCTGAAATTATTCACTTTTACTTCAACAGCTTTATCGGTGGTGGATGTATTGATCATGATCACACCCACTTCACCTGAAGTGTAAGAAGAAGCATAGCTTACTATATCGCTGGTAGAGGAGGAAGCACTGACCAACCTGTCCCCCAAAAATTTCTGGAAGAAGTACATGTGATAAAAAGCGGGGCGTGGATTCCATTTGACGACGCCATCCGGTTCATCGCCGATGTTGAACATGCCGTGATCATTACCGCCATCCCAACCATTGGCCAGGTCCCAGCGGGCTGTCATTCCAAAATTGTTCTTTATTGCCTGTCCTAGTAAAATATCGGCATGAAGGCCATTGATATGCGAGACAGCCTGCTTTGAACCAACGGCAAAAATGTTCCATTCATCTAAGGCAACGGGTTTTAAGGTAGCTCCTGTCGCCTCGAAAGTTTGTTTTACATAATTCATCATCTTCACTGTCTCCACGGTGGCAGTATTTAGAATATCCGTTGCATTTGAATTGGTGTTGTAGGGGGTATAATAGTTATGCACTACATAATAGTCCGGGCTGTTGTTGACATTGCCCAGCAACCCTGTATTCCAGTTAGCTGCTGTCGGCGTCCACCATGCCTGGGGTGCAGATTCGGATGTCACTGCCCCGATTAAAATTGTCTTACCGATCTCCAGGGCCGCTTTTCTCATTGAATCGGCAAATACTCTGAAATGCTGAGCGTACAGTGCCCCGGTTAGATATTCCGGTTGACCATCCTGGTTATAAGCCTGCTTAATGCGGTAACCAGCCTCCCAGTCACCATAATTTTCATTACCGATCTCCCAGTATTTTGTTCTGCCGTTATCATAACGGACCCAGTCCGCAGCCATGTGAGCTGCTGTTGCCACCGGGTTAGCGCTTTTCCCATAGCGTGCGTAGCCATAATTTATCGTGATCAAACCCTTATTGCCTGTTTGCTGTAGCATGTTATAGTAGTTGTCTACAGAGAACGTCCAACTTTCTGCATTTTTTCCAAACCAGTATCCGGCAGCTGCAGAATCGCCATTAGCTTTCAGCAAAAATGCTGGTGCATCTGCCGGTGGTGTATTTGTTTGGGCATTCCAAAAGAAAACATCGCTGATACTTCCCCCGGGAAAGCGAATGATGTGCGGATGAATGGTGGTAAGATGATCCATCAGCGAAGACTCGGTCACTATTTGTGTCATCCAGAGATTGGAATTATTACCGAACATCGACCGGGGAATCTTAGTAATAATAGAACTCCTGTCAACCGTAACGGTATAGCTTGCTGCAGCCGGTACAATTCCACCGATAACCGATGCAGGCACCGTAAAGTTCTTAGGTTGCCAGTCATCAAGGAAAAAACCAATGGTATTGGCAAGGGCAGGATCGATAGCCGGGGCGATCACGACAGTAGTATCGGGACCGGGAGGCGTTGGTGGTGGACTGGGATTATTTTTCTTTTTGCAAGAAAAGAAAAAACAGGTTGTAGCAACAATGATGGCAGTCCGGTTCAGCACGCTATTTGACATGATCCTGGTATATTTTAAGTTTGATGAATTAGTTCTTTACGCTCCTGTCCTTTTCAAAACTTCCATGCATGCACGACTATTGTGATAAGGACATTTCCAAAAGCCTGCTTTTTCTTTCTGCATGACCGAATGATCGCCATAAACTCCCCAAAACCATTCCCCATTGCGATGGTCTTTGATAAACTGTTTGATAAATTCCCATATGCCATTGAAATAATGCAGGTATTTTTCATTTCCTGTTAGCTGCCAGGCATTGAGAAATCCAACCAGCGCTTCTGCTTGCGGCCACGAATGCTTTTCCCTGGTAAGCTCATTACTCGCGGGATCATATTCATACCAAAGTCCTCCATCGCTGTCCAATCCCTCTGCTGCTGCATCAGCGAGGTGTATACTTATATCTTTAAAACGTTCGATATAATATCCATCGCCTATTGTTTCAGCACAAGCCAGCAAGAGCCAGGCGGCCTCAATATCATGGCCATAGGATATCAAAGATGATTTGCTGTTCCAGCGTTCATCCATAAACAAATGGAGATGAGATGTCTTCGGATCAAAGAATCGTTGTTCAAATACATCCAACAGCTGTCGAATACATTTTGCGATCTTTTCATCGGGCGATACAGTGTACAAATTTGCGTAAGCTTCGATGATATGCAAATGTGTATTCATCGTCTTCTTCTCGTTATCATCCTTTTCACTTAATCTCAGGTCATCAACCGGTTTCCATCCCTGGGTAAAAGCTTCCAAATAGCCACCATGATATTTATCGAAGCTGTTTTTTTCGATCTGGTCAAAAAGATTTTCAGAGAGGTGTAGGGCCATGTCTTCCCGCGTGGCCTTGTAATACTCGGTTAATCCATATAAACAGAAAGCCAGGCCATAGATCTGTTTTCTTCCATTGAGCATTTCACCCTTATGGTCTACCGACCAATAGACGCCACCGTATTTACGATCGATAAAATGATTAACGATAAACCGGTAAGCCCGTGCGGCCATATCGAGGTAAGACTGCTTCTTTTCGCGATTATATGCAGCTGAAAACGTCCAGAGAATACGGCTGTTCAATACTACGCCCTTGGGCGCCTCGCTATCGGCCAGGTTATCGTTGTCGATTTTTCCCAGGAACCCTCCATACCTGGTATCGATCGTGTGCTCTGTCCAATATTCCAGGATAGAGGATAATTCTTCGCCAATCTCCCCGACCGATTGATGTGATATGATATTTTCTGCCACGATCATTTCTCCGCTTGTTTTTTCAGTTCTGATGCAAGGATGGACCGAAGCAAGCTATCCGACTGATTATTTTTTATGATCCGGTTTAAGGTCCTGACAGTTTCCGCGGAACTAAACTTGTCGACGGGACTGCACATCGTATAATCAATCAATTGGTCAATTGTAGAGGTAGCTACATGTACCCGGGTGTCAGAAGAAGCGTAGTAAATATACACGGTGCCGTCATCATCAACTATCCATCCATTGCTGAATAAAACATTTGACACATCTCCCACTCTTTCTTCTCCTTCCGGGGCCATCAGGTAACCAGCCGGTTTGTATATCACTTTCGTTAAGTCATGCAGGTCCGTCATAAACATATATAATACATAGCGTAAACCTGCTGCTGTGTTTCGTACGCCATGCGCAAGATGGAGCCAACCGTGTTTTGTTTTTATAGGTGCGGGCCCCAGTCCATTCTTGGCCTCATATACCGTATGATAAATTTTAGGGTCTATCACAACTTCATCACGTATTACAGCGGCCTCCATGGAATCACTCAGACCAAACCCTATGCCACCGCCGGTGCCGGCATTGATAAAGCCATCTTGTGGTCTTGTATAAAAAGCATACTTACCTTCTACAAATGCGGGGTGTAATACTACGTTTCGCTGCTGGGGTGACGAGGTCACAAGGTCATTTAGCCGTTCCCAATTGACAAAATCTTTGGTGCGGGCAATACCACATTGCGCAATGGCAGCAGCCTGGTCAGCACTTGAGGCAGCCGGGTCACGTCTTTCTGTACAGAAAAGTCCGTAGATCCACCCATCTTCATGCAAAACCACCCGCATATCATAAATATTGATATCCGGTTCACCGGTTTCGGGCATTGTTACGGGGTAATCCCAGAATTTGAAGTTGTCAATACCATTAGGGCTTTCGGCCACAGCAAAAAAAGATTTCCGGTCCGCTGCTTCCACTCTTGCAATCAGCAGGTATTTATCGTTCCATTTAATGGCGCCGGGATTGAGTACCGCGTTGATGCCGAAACGTTGCATCAAATAAGGATTGGTCGCAGCGTTCAGATCATATTTCCAGAACAAAGGAGCGTGCCCCGCGGTCAGTACCGGGTGTTTGTAGCGATCAACGATACCGTTTCCAATATCTGCTTTCTGGTTAGGCAGATGCAGAAGTGATTCATACTCTCTTTCCAGAATAGTTAATCGCTCATAAAAGAATTCCCTTCTCATAAAATGTCGTTTTAATTTTCCAGTTTATCCCACCATGTTCTTTTCAATATCAAAACAATTATAACGAGAATAATTACCGTGATCAATAAAGGCAGCTTCAGCCATAACACGATGTACATTGGCAATATGGTCAGGCAGCATTGTGCAATGATGCCCAGTACCACATTCATCATATCCAGCTTGAATCGCCTGTTGGGTTCAAATCCCGGATTTTCTTTCATTACCTGTTCATGAACCGGCTTCCAGAAGCCCCAGGGCCTTACCGTACTGTAAAAACTCTTTAATACTGTCATATCCGTTGGGGCAGTTGCATACGTACCGATCAGGCTACCGGCTACAGACAACACGAATAACACGGGCCACCAGTATAGCGGTAACTTAACTGTGATATATCCATGATTGAAGGCCCAGTCAATTGCATACGGCATAATTAATGCCCCTCCAACACCCGCGGCCATTCCCCAGAAAAATCCACTTGCATTAAACCGCCACCAATACCATTTGAAGCAGTTTGCTGCTACATAACCACCATACAAACCGCCAACGATCCATTGCAGGATTTCATTTACATCTTTTGCCATGAACCCAAAAAAGATACCTACTGCCACTACCACGATACCCGTCAGGTAGTTCATTGAAATGATTTTTTTATTAGTGGCGCCGGGGTTAAAATATTTTAGATAAATATCATTGACGATATAGGCCTGTGCAGCGTTTAGGGTTCCGGAAAAAGTACCCATGAACGCGCCGAGTAGGCCGGTTAATACAATACCTAGTATCACGGGTGGAAGAAAATTGTTGATAGTGGCGGGCAAGATGGTTTCAAAGTCGGTATATCCCTTCTGGTTAAGTGGAAGATGCAGCTGATTGTAATACAGGAAGGCCAGCACCGTCAACCCAATTATCATTGAGTAACGAACTGGCAACAATATGATCGAGACGAACCCCGTCATCTTCGATGCATCTTTTGGTGATCTTGATGATAATATTTTTTGCATATCATAGTTTGGTGCCGGCCCGGCCGCAGCCGCGAATACACCTTTGAACAACATCATCATAAAAAAGAAACCAAATAAACTATAACCATCGTCTACAATTTTTTTATCCGAGTCAGGCACGATAGCTGACCAGTTTAGATCCAGGTTCCAGCTGAAAAACGGGTTATTCCATCCTTCCGGAACATGGAGCGTGCTACCATTGCTGTGCAGGTGCACCATTGCTATCACCCCAATCGAGATACAACCAATGGTCATGATAATATACTTGATCAGGTCACCCAGCACAATGCTACGCATGCCTCCTATGATGGAATAAAACATAGCAAACAGCGTAAACACGATCCCGTAAAAATGGGCCACATATTGTGGAGCAATATGAAAAGGTATATATGGCTGTACCACTTCCCACGGAACAAAGATTTCAATGAACTTTCCCAATCCAACAAATCCATAAGCCAGGAAACCCAGGCACCCGATGATCGCAAAGGCAACCACTATCGCATGAGAGGCATTCACTCCCGGGCCTCTTACTCCGAATCGAGTTGCCAGCCAGGCTGCACCCGTATCTGCGTTGGAACGTCGCAACCATTTGGCCAGGTACATCATATTAAACACCTGGTTGAATACAGGCCAAAGCCAGGGTATCCAAATGCTTTTCATTCCATACACAAAACACAACGCTACCATCCACATGGTACCGCTGATATCAAACATGTCCGAAGCATCGCTCAAACCGAGAAGGTACCAGGGCAATTTTTTGCCGCCCATCAGGTAGCTCTCCTTATTTTGCCGGGCTTTCTTGCGCAGTGTCCAGCCAATTATGACCATAGCTGCCAGGTACAGGACGATGATGCTTATGTCAATTAACTTCAATTTCATGGTGGCCTTACCTTCGTTTAAAGGTTTAATGGTTCAATGGTTTAATGGTTCAGCGCATCATAAAAGAATCTATCCTGGTAACCTTCAAACTTTCCACCTTTAAACCATTCAACCTGGAAAACGACTATTGATATAATTTTTCATTCGTTACTTCCTTTTGAAAAAGCGTCCGGCCATCATTATAAAATTTTACAAAGTCAGTCGAAGTCGGGTCGCCTTTATAAGGAACATAA
>DASSFT010000436.1:0-2315 GCA_035694045.1 Chitinophagaceae bacterium | reverse complement strand
ACCGAAAATGTGACGGTTTATACCAACTGGTTTCCTGCCTCGGCCACCGAAGTGATCTTTGACCTGGAGGCTGACCGCATCGCGACCCTGAGTATTGATCCTAAAATGGTGGAAAGCGAAAGAGGAGTTGTTTTGTCTGAGCGAAGCACGGGGCTTGAAAATTCTCCATGGAGAATGCTGGGTGAAGCCGTAGTGGCTCAGGCTTTCCAGGAGCATCCTTATCACTGGCCCGTTATCGGCTACGAAGATGATATGAAAAACTGGAAACAGGGTGACCTGGAAAGATATTTCAAGACCTACTATGCACCCAACAATTGCGTGGCAGTAGTCACAGGGAGCGTAAAGTTTGACGAAGTAAAAGCCCTGGCAGAAAAATATATTGAGCCGATACCGGCACAACCCGATCCTCCCAGGGTGCATACGGTTGAACCCACCCAGACCGGGGAAAGAAGGATACTGGTGCAAAAGGATGTTGCAACGCCTTACTTGAATATAGTTTATCATACTCCCAACTCACAGCATGAGGATTATTATGCATTGACCCTGCTCAGCGATATATTGAGCAGCGGTAAATCGTCCCGTTTATATTCCGCGCTGGTTGATAAAAAACAGTTGGCTACCCAGGTGTTCACCGATTTTGGCCAAAGTTTCGATCCTTACCTGTTCGGATTTTATGCAGTTGCCGGTAAGGGTATCAATGAAAATGATCTTGAAAAAGCGATCTACGAGGAAATAGAAAAGATCAAGAAAGAAGGTGTCAACGAAAAAGAATTGCAGAAAGTAAAAAACCAGGAAGTGATTGGGTTCTATAACCAGGTGGAAACGATCAATGGCAAGTCAAACAATATCGGTACCTATGAAGTATTCTTTGGCGATTACCGGAAAATGTTTGATGCACCCAACCTGTACAATAAAGTTACCGTTGAAGACATCAAACGTGTGGCGAATAAATATTTCACCAAATCCAACCGGACTGTTGGGGTTTTAAAATCAAATACTGAAGAATAATAACATGAAAAATTTAAAATATCTCCCGTTACTCATGGGCCTTGCTTTGTCTATTCAATCCATTGCCCAGGACTATAAGCTTCCCACATATGAGAAATTCAAATTGAAGAACGGACTTACGGTATACCTGATGGAACAACACGAGGTGCCGATGATGAATGTATCTGTTATTCTCCCGGCCGGTGCTATTTATGACGGCGAGAAAGCAGGACTTGCTTCACTTACCGCGTCCGGCTTGAAATACGGAACAAAGAACTATCCAAAGGCCAGGCTCGACGAGGAACTCGATTTCATCGGTGCCAGCGTCAATACCTCTGCTTCAAAAGAATCGGCAGGCCTGTCTGCAAAATTTGCCGTTAAGGACAAGGATAAGGTCCTGGATATTATCAAAGAACTGCTGACCGAACCGGTGTTCGACACAGTAGAGTTTGCCAAAGAAAAGAAAAGAGTGCTGGTTGGTCTTGAACAGGCAAAGGAAAGTCCGCGTTCAGTGATCGGCTCCTATTTTGACAAGTTCCTGTATGGCGATCACGTTTATGGCAACGTGGTACAGGGAAGAGTTTCGACGGTATCGGCCATCACCGTGGATGATCTGAAAAAATTTTATAAAGAAAATTATGTTCCCGCAGGAGCAGCCATTGCTATTGTCGGTGATTTCAATGCTAAAGAGATGAAGGTTTTGGCTACTAAATTGTTTTCGGGGTGGCAGGGAAAACAAACTGGTGTCAACCTGGCTTCAAAGCCGTTACCGGTCCCACCAGCTAATCGCGTATTGCTGGTTAACAAAGATGATGCAAAAGAAACGACTTTTTATATTGGTGCCCCCGGTATCAGCCGCAACAACCCGGATTATGTCGCCATCGATGTGGTCAATACCTTATTTGGCGGACGATTTACTTCCATGCTGAATGATGAACTCCGTGTAAATACAGGATTGACTTATGGAGCAAGCAGTCGCTTTACCCCATTAAAAAACGGTGGTAGTTTCGTTATTAGCACTTTCACCGCTACCAAAACCACGGAGCCCGCAATAGATAAAGCAATCGAGGTGTTGAACAAATTGCATCAAAATGGGATCGACGAAACCTCCCTGGCCTCTGCAAAAAACTATGTAAAGGGACAATTCCCCCCCCGCTATGAAACTTCCGGACAACTGGCCGGTTTGCTGACACAAATGTTCTGGTACAATTTTGATGAGTCATTCATCAACAACTTCCAGAAAAACGTGGATGGATTGACGGTGGAAAAAGCAAAAGAGATCATTGCCCGGTATTTCCCAAAAGATAAACTCCAATTCGTGATGGTAG
>DASSFT010000435.1:0-3875 GCA_035694045.1 Chitinophagaceae bacterium | reverse complement strand
ATTTGCGATGATGCACCACAAAACTCGCAGGTAAAATTTGATTTTGTAACCCAGTTCCTCAACCTCGGAAAAGGGGTCAAAGAGGAAACATGGTGGACAGCAAACTGGATAACTTACCTCCTGGTAAGGGATGAAAAGAGTATCCCGCTTCTGCAATCACAGATCGCGGACTACATGAAAACTCCCGAAGTGAAGACCGATGCAAGAAATACAGGAAATAATTATCTCACTTATCACCTGGAGCCGCTGACAAAAGTCCACTTACATTCCAAATTAGCAGGTTTTGAACCCAATGGCAGCATTGTCTACATTTACATGTTTGCCGCTATCGCATTGTTGATCCTTATTATTGCCTGCGCCAATTATACCAATCTTGCTACCGCGCAATCCACCGGTCGTAGTGGCGAGATAGGCGTTCGTAAAGTAATGGGCGCGTCGAAAAAGCAGGTTTTCTTTCAATTTATTGGTGAATCAGCATTGATAACATTCCTGGCAGCTGCATTAGCCCTGATGCTCGGGGTGGTGCTGATACCCTGGTTTAATACCATTACGGGAAAGGAATTCACTACGAATTCGTTGGTTCAACCTGTACCCATTATTTCGTTGATGCTGTTTGCTGTTTTTGTAAGCTTTTTTGCTGGCATATACCCGGCGCTGGTTTTATCGGGTACAAAACTCATCGGGGTTTTAAAAAAAGGCTTTTCGTTTACAGGTGGCAGCAGCCGGCTTCGTAAATCCCTGATCATTGTTCAATTCTCTATTTCTGTATTCCTGATCATCTATACTGCGATCATCCTGCAGCAAATGAAATATATGCAGACAAAGGACCTGGGATATGACAAAGACCATGTCGTGGTATTACCTATTGGTGGGAAAATGCTGAATGATTTTGAAAGTTTGAAAGAAGCGTTTACCCGCGTTCGGGGAGTAGAAGGTGTCACGGCGGCCTATGAAACGCCCGAATACGTGGAATGGGGTGACGGGATAACCGTGAATGATGAACGGGGCAAGCACGAGATCTCGCTGAACGCAATGCCGGTTGACCTCGATTTTCTCAGCACACTAAAGATGCAGCTGGTAGCAGGCCGTGATTTCCAGGAATCCGATTTTGCGATCATAGATACAACAAACAATTACGCCAATTATCATCTGCCGTATATAATTAATGAATCGCTGGCGAAAAAGATCGGGTGGACGGCGCAGGAAGCCATCGGCAGGGAAATCGAAAACAGGGCAACGGGCCCGGTCATCGGCGTGGTAAAAGATTTTAATTTCAGTAGCCTGCATGAACCCATTGGCCCGCTGGTCATGTTCCTGGGTCGAGATTTCTCCAGGACTTTCATGGTCCGTATTAGTGGAACCGATATGCAGGCAACACTGGGTCGCCTGGAGATGATGTGGAAGCAACGGGTCCCCGACAGGCCGTTTAGTTATCATTACCTCGACGAGGATTATGACAAACTCTACAAAGCAGAACAAAGAACATCAGTCTTATTTTCCGTAGCTGCCGGTTTAGCTATCCTGCTGGCCTGCCTCGGTTTATTTGGCCTCGCGGCATTTACAACGGTACAACGTACCAAAGAAATCGGTATACGAAGAGTGTTGGGAGCCCGGCTGAGTGACATTACGCTGCTTATTGCCAAAAACTTTTTACAGTTGGTTAGCATCGCCATTTTAATCGCCATACCTCTTGCCTGGTGGGCGGGTGACAAATGGTTGCAGGACTTTGCATTTCGCATACCGGTTCATATATCCGTTTTTATTGTAACGGCTATTGTTACTGTTATGATTGCTTTGTTTACCGTGGGATTTCATACTGTAAAAGCGGCGATTACGAACCCGGTGAAGTCGTTAAGAACAGAATGATGATGATGAGTGGTGGTGTCCCGATAGCCATCGGGACGTGAATGGTAAGTTAGGGGAGTGTCTATTACTATTGATATTCATCACGGGATCAAAGCAAAGCAAATGAGCTTTGAATTATTGCCTGAGTTACAGCACAGAGTAAAGAGTAAAAGTTGAGAGTGAGACCACTCACCACTTACGACTCATTACTCACCAAAAACAAACAGCCATGATTAAAAATTATCTTAAGACAGCCTGGCGAAACCTCTTGCACAACAAGACTTTTTCCCTGTTGAATATCTCAGGTCTTGCCCTGGGGATGACCTGCAGCCTTATGATTATGCTCTGGTTGAAAGATGAATTGAAAAAAGACAGGTTCCATGCCAACGGGAAAAGATTATACAAGGTAATGGAGAACCAGTATTATTCAGGTGATTTGTCCACTTTCGACGCGACCCCGGGCATCCTTGCAGAAAATATTGTAAAAGATATCCCTGAGATAGAAATGGCCAGCCAGCTGCTTTGGGAAGAAGAACCACTTTTTACGGTAAACAATACCTATGACAAAGAGAAAGGGCGGTATGTCGAGAAGGATTTCCTGAAAATGTTTTCTTTCAAGCTGCTGAAGGGTGATCCTACCACTGCACTGGCAAGACCGGATGCAATCGTATTGTCAAAGAGACTGGCAGATAAATATTTCAAGGGCCAGGACCCTATCGGTAAAATGATCCGTATCGACAATAAGGATAATGTAATAGTGACAGGCATTCTTGACAAAATACCGGAAGCTTCTTCTTTGGAATTCGATTTCCTGATGAGTTTTGAACAATGGCGGAAGAGCAATAACTGGGCAAAAGAATGGGGCAATAATGGCCCCCGTTGCGTCGTCATGCTGGCTCCCAATGCTTCGCTGGCAAAGGTCAACGAAAAGATAAAAGGCTATATTAAAACGAAGGAGAAAGAGAGTAATGTAGATCTCTTTCTCCAGAACTACGAGGAAGCATATCTCTATTCAGACTGGAAAAACGGGAAACAGAATGGCGGCAGGATCGAAAATGTAAAGATCTTTTCAGCGGTAGCTATAATTATCCTGCTCATTGCCTGTATCAATTTTATGAACCTTGCCACAGCCAGGTCATTGAGAAGGGCCCGGGAAATTGGAGTCAGAAAAGTAGTGGGCGCAGGCAAGCGTCAACTGATCAGTCAATTCATCGGTGAATCGCTGTTCGTTTCATTTATTGCGGTTTGTTTTTCATTAATGTTAGCCGCACTCCTGTTGCCGGCATTCAACACACTAACAGGAAAACACCTGGTGATTAACCTGGCAGATCCTTCTTTCCTGCTTACCCTGTTGTCTCTCACGTTGATCACAGGTATTGTAGCCGGCTCCTACCCTGCTTTGTTCATGTCTTCCCTGAGGCCAATCGTCGTTTTAAAGGGAATGCTTAAGTTCAAACCTGGCGCCACCTATTTCCGTAAAGGCCTTGTCGTGTTCCAGTTTGCCTTGTCTATTTTCCTGATACTTGGAATGATTGTCGTTTACCGGCAGATCGATTACATACACAACAAAAAACTCGGCTTTGCCAAAGAAGATCTTTTGTATATGCCACTGGAGGGTGAATTACAAAAAACTTATCCAACATTCAAGCAGGAACTATTAAAACAACCCGGGATCAAGTTCGTCACCAGCGCACAAAGCAGCCCATTGGAGGTCGGCAGTTCAACCCAGGGAGTGCGTTGGCCAGGCAAGGACACAACGAAAAAGATATTATTCAGCAACAATCCTATTACTTACGATTACATAAAGACCATGGGCATACAATTGAAGGAAGGAAGGGATTTCAGCGCTGAATATGGACTGGATTCAATGAATTACCTGATCAACGAAGCAGCCGCAAAAAAAATCGGTTACAGTGACCCGCTAGGTAAAGAGCTCACGATGTGGGGTGATAAAGGCAGCATCATCGGTGTAATGAAGGACTTTCATCACAATTCTCTTCGTGTGCCCATCGAGCCTTTGATTTTACGGC
>DASSFT010000434.1:0-3022 GCA_035694045.1 Chitinophagaceae bacterium | reverse complement strand
TTACCATTTCAACAAGGCACTTGCCCATGTAAATCCACTGCCAAATGCAGCGAGGCAAACCAGATCACCTTCTTTTATTTTTCCCTGTTCCCAGGCTTCGCATAAAGCAATGGGCACCGACGCTGCAGTTGTGTTGCCGTATTTCTGGATATTATTAAAAACCTGTTCATCGCTTAGTCCCAGTTTTTGCTGCACAAATTGAGCAATGCGAAGATTGGCCTGGTGAGGGATCAGCAACCTGAGATCAGCTGGGCGGAGATTGTTTTTGCTTAAAGCTTCCAGGATCACTTCTGGAAATTTCACAATTGCTTTTTTGAAAACGGCAGGTCCGTCCATATTTGGATAAAGATCATCCTTGTCAAGAAGGTCCTGCGTAATGAACATTCCACCATAAGGCTGTTCCGGTTCCTTTGGCTTTTTCTCTTTCCAGAAGCGCCCGGCATGAAACCCTGGATTGGCCATACTCAATAACTCACCTTCGTTGCCATCGCTATGCAGATGTGTACTTAGTATCCCACGTTCTTTATCTTTGGTAGGTTGAAGGATCACTGCGCCGGCACCATCCCCAAAGATCACTGAAACATTCCTTCCCCTTGTGCTAAAGTCGAGTGCATAGGAATGTGTTTCAGAACCGATCAGCAAAATGTTTTTATACATTCCTGTTTTGATAAACTGGTCAGCCACGCTGATGCCATATAAAAAACCGCTGCATTGATTGCGTATATCCAGTGCTCCAACTTCCTTCATGCCCAATATTCGTTGTACAAGGACCCCACAGCCCGGAAAAAAATAATCAGGACTAAGTGTGGCGAAGATGATGAAGTCAACATCCTGGGCCGAAATGCCTGCCCGTTCAATAGCAATCTTTGCGGCTTCCGCGCCCATGGTAGCCGTAGTGTCTTCATAGCGGGTGGCAAAACGACGCTCCTGGATGCCTGTCCTTTCCTGGATCCACGCATCACTGGTGTCCATAAGGCTGGTAAGATCATCATTGGTTACCACGTTTGGCGGCACATACATCCCGATCCCCGCGATTTTTGTTTTGAGCATAGCATGCGGTTAAGAGGAGTAAGTTAAGAAATGCAGGGAAGTCAATGGAAAAAATGATTGGGATCTAGTTTTTATTTTTGCAACATGGACAGCAATACAGGCAAGTATCTCATCATTGGTGGTATCTTAATCATCCTGCTCGGGGTCATTGTTTACTTTTTTCACGATAAACTTCACTGGATCGGGCGGCTACCCGGAGATATCAGGATAGAGAAAGAGAACTTCAAGTTCTATTTTCCAATTACGACGATGATAGCATTGAGTTTGTTGGTTAGTCTTGTCGTTTACATCATCCGAAGATTGTTTTGAAAAAGAACCAAGAACCAAATAAGCACGAGTATTTAAATAAAAAACCCAAATGATCCGATATCTTTTCGAATTTAGTATTTAGTGATTGGAATTTATTTGTCCCGCCAATTTGCGGGATTGTTTCTTGAGATTTGGTTCTTATATTAGGGTTACAAACGCCATAATATGAATCCTCCTCAACGTTTCCTCGCCCTCGATGTACTGCGGGGAATGACGGTTTGCTTCATGATCATCGTCAACACACCCGGTAGTTATGCCACGGCTTATGCTCCACTCAATCATGCCAGCTGGAATGGTTTTACACCTACTGATCTCGTGTTCCCCACTTTTATGTTTGTGGTGGGCAATGCACTGAGCTTTGTCATGAAGAAATGGGAAGGTCTTTCCGACTCTGTGGTATTGTGGAAGATCTTTAAAAGAGCGCTGATCATCTTTTTATTGGGTTACCTGATGTACTGGTTTCCTTTTGTACACTGGAATGCGAATCATGAACTGGAAGCCAATCCATTTTCTCATACCAGGATCATGGGCGTATTGCAGAGGATTGCGCTGGGTTATTTGTTCGCCTCATTGATGATACGCTATATGAAACCAGCCACCGTATTCCGCCTTTCGATTATATTTCTTTTGGTGTACTGGCTGATTCTGCAGTTGTTTGGTGATAGTAATGATCCTTACAACATGCTGACCAATGCAGGTACGAGGCTTGACAGGTGGTTGTTCGGATCCGACCATTTGTATCATGGCGAAGGCGTTGCTTTTGACCCGGAGGGATTGCTGAGCACTTTACCAGCCATTGCCAACGTAACCTTCGGCTATGCTGCAGGAAGATGGATACAGGAAAAAGGCAATACATACGAGGGTCTTGCGAAATTGTTGCTGGCAGGCGTGACAGCTGTGGCACTGGCTTTACTCTGGAACCCATTTTTTCCCATCAATAAAAAACTATGGACAGGAAGCTTTGTGCTGCTCACTGTGGGTATTGATTGCATATTGCTGGCTGCGCTGACCTACATCATTGAATTCCTGCAAAAGAGAAAATGGACCTATTTCTTCGAGGTCTTTGGCAAAAATCCTTTGTTCATTTACCTTTTATCGGAACTCGGTGCAACGTTAATGTGGTTTATTCCTATTGGAGAAAAACATCAGCCTTTCTATTCCTGGTTGTATGAAAATGTTTTCCGGCATGCGGGTGCCTATTTCGGGTCTTTTCTTTTTGCGATCAGCTTTATGCTGTTTTGCTGGCTGATAGGCTTTATCCTGGATAGAAAAAAGATATATGTAAGGGTGTGATCAGGATTTCACCGGGGCGATCTTTAATATTTCGGTCGCGAATTTTTCGCATTCTTCCTCTACCCTTTGTACATCTTTCGATTTGATGTAACAACCAATTACGTGATCACCGGCTTTTGGTACGGCCACCGATCTCTTTAAATCTTCCGGAGTAGCCAGTTGGTTGAACATTCGCTTCATTGCCGATACTTTTACTACGTCGTCCTGGTGTTTTTCATCTTTGTAATAGTATAGAAGCAAAGTTGGCTGCTTCACTTTCTGGAAAGTGGATTGTTTCATTGTAGTTTCCAGCATTTCTTCCAGTTGAACGGCCGACTCCATCCGGTAACGCGGATACCAGTATTTTGCAAACAAAGCACTAGTGTCTTTT
>DASSFT010000433.1:0-2202 GCA_035694045.1 Chitinophagaceae bacterium | reverse complement strand
CATCCGCAGGCTACCTTGTTTACCAACCTGTATGATGAATGGATCGATAACAATCAAAAAAGAGTGGATGAAAAAAGCAGTGGCCGGATAGCCTACGGCTACATGAAGAATATGGGCCAGGGAGAACTGGACCAGTTCATGATCGACATGACGCAGGAGTTGAATAAAAAAGATGCATTGATATTTGACTTGCGTTACAATACAGGGGGAAATGTGCATGACGAAGTATTGAAATTCCTCTCACAGCGTTCTTATCTTCAATGGAAATACAGGGAAGGAAAGCTGACAACCCAATCCAATTTTGCACCCAGCGATAAACCGATCGTCCTGTTGATCAACGAGCAATCATTAAGCGATGCTGAAATGACCTCGCAGGGTTTCAAAGCCCTGAAGTTGGGAAAGATAATTGGTAACGAAACCTATCGCTGGATCATATTTACCAGCGGCATCAGCCTGGTGGATGGTTCTTCGGTGCGTATGCCTGCCTGGGGTTGTTATAGCCTGGAGGGAAAAGACCTGGAAGCAACAGGAGTGCATCCCGATATTCTTGTCGTCAATACGTTTGAAGATAAGCTGAATGGCCGTGATCCACAACTTGACAAGGCGATTGAAGAAGTGATGAGGGGAATAAAGGCTAATCATTAAAGGAAAACCCGAAGAAAGATCCAAATAACAAGAACCAAGAACCAAATAAATTCGAAATTGTAAATCTTAAATTCGAAAAAAGAGCATCCCAATCATTCGGGGTTTTAATTTAAATATTGGTGCTTTTTTGGTTCTTGTCCCGCCAATTGGCGGGATTGGTTCTTGGTTCTTATTAAAAGAAATCAGAAAATAAATATTCATTCAAAGACTTTCCGACACTCGAATTTCATAATTCTTTATTCGTGCTTCTTAACGAACCGTACCATTGCAGAACTGCCTTCAGTACTTTCAAGCCTGGCGTCATAGCGGGTATCGCCTACCATAACGACCATATAAGATGTGTTAGGCGGAATTGAGCCCAGGTTCTCTGCAACCATGGTCAATTCATTGGCATCATTGAGTTGACTGACCGCAAGCTTAATTGTATAGGCTTTTTCTGTCAGCCGGATGTGCTCGAAAATGAGCCTGTCATTCAGGAAAAGTGAAATAGAATCTCCGTCTATTTCAGCATTATCATAAAAACGCAATTCAATTGAATCTCCGCTCACGGGAATCTCTTTCGTAAATGTTTTCTTGCGGGAAACAAATTTTTCCTCCACGGTTTGAGGCTTCGGCACTTCCACAGGCACCACCTGCACGGGTTTTTCTTTTGTTATCACAGGTTCATCCCGGTGTACACTGACCATTTTGGGTTCTTCGATCGCCACCGGCTTTTCGATAGGTCTTCCCGCGATATTCCCGACACTATCGATGATATCGGGATCATTGGCCCCGGCCAGGTAGTTATTGATGACATCAGTCCACTCATCGGTAAAAGAGCCCTGTTCGATCTTATCAAGATGAAGATCTCCGTTTGGATTTTCATCCTGCAGTTTACCTGCCTTTCCATCAAGCATCATGCGGCCATCACCGGGGCAATTGAAATCGGCTCTCGATAGAAGGGGTACCTTCCCGGGAGCTGAATTGAATTTGCCGTTTCTTTCTTCGATCAGCTGGTCATCCCACCATACTGCTTCATTCGTTGTAGCATCAAAATATCCTTTGATACTGTAACGCCGGTAATGGGTAGGCGATTCATAGTAATAGGATGTCCCGGTAAGACTGTCTCCATGCAGTATGATCTTTACTTCCGCTTTCTGGCGGTTGATCTTTCCTTTCCATACGCCTGTAATCATCTGGGAATTGGAGTCACAACAAACGAATAGGATCAGAGCTGTAAAAAACGTCTTTATAAGGGGGATATTTTTTGTCATATAAGGGCTGGGGAATAGTTATTAAAACGGAGGGACTATTAAGATAGTATTAGAAACTTCAGATAATATTAATAAACAAACCCTATCGATCTGTGACTCAAAAGAATAGATACCATTCTAAAACTGGTAAAAAAGTTAGGGGCGTAAACCAAAAATTAGATAACTTTCAAGCTTTAAAAGTCCTCCAGGACTACCGAAACAACCACGTACATAATTAACAAACTCTGCTTATGAGAAAAGTCTACATCTCAGCTCTCACTTTATTGCTATTACTTGTCTTTACCGGAGCACACGCACAGGTAAA
>DASSFT010000432.1:0-2800 GCA_035694045.1 Chitinophagaceae bacterium | reverse complement strand
CTATTACAGGCATCACGCTGGAAGATACCATTGTAGCCCTGGACGATACACAATATGAAGATTACTATTCAGAGTGGACGATCAACTTCTCCGATGGAAGTACTGTCACTGATTTCCCCGTATGGATAAAATTGGTGAAATCGCTTTTACCCGGTGATCCAATAATACCGAACATGCTTGTTGTCTTGCAATCTGTGCTTAGCTCAACGGCAGCAGGAAGTCCGTTTGTAAAATATAAGGCAAACCTGGTTGCGGTGAAAGCGATTGTCGATAATGCACATGAAGTCTTCGTCAAAAACAGGAACCTGGGAGAAGATATTTCTTTTTTTACCGCTATGCGGTTGCAGGAAATCGCGATGGAGGCAATTGTAGAAATATCACCTGTTGCCGACCCGGTAGAAGTGTTTGCACAGATTATTTTTGCCATAGAAACTTTTTTTTCTCCGCGACCTCATTTTCAATCCTTGCAGGACCTGCTAGCCGAAGCAGATTTTAAAGTGGAAGATGTTTTCCTCGGCCCACTTCTCGATTCGGGATTCCTTTCAGAAAAAAATTTGAATGCTCTTTCAAGAGGTAACACGATCTACGTTTCGGATATCGTTCATCTTATCCTGGATGTCAAGGATACCGCAATGGTTAGGGATATTTTTTTAAGTACGTACTTTAACAATTTCCAGGCTATCACCAAGGAAAGAAATTGCCTGAAGATTAAAAAAGGATTTAAACCGGGTTTAAGCATCCCACGTACAAATCTCGTGCTTACCCGGAAAGGAATACCTGTAGTCATTGATCAGACCGGGGTGGATATACGCTTAGCGGTACTACGAGCCAATGCTGCAGCCGGCGCCGGTCCGGGTCCGAAAGATCTCGACATTCCCTTTGGCAAACTCCCGGCAAGCAGTCATTACCGGTCAGTACAGTACGAACTACCCGTTTTATACGGTACCGGATCAGCGGGTATTTCACTTTCTTCTTCACCCGAACGTATTGCGCAATTAAAACAATTGCAGGGTTATCTTTTTTTGTTTGATCAACTACTCGCTAACACGCTTTCGCAGTTGGCTAATGTCGGAGATCTTTTTGCCGTTCACCAGGAAAAGTCCAAGACCTACTACCAGCAGACATTGTATGATGTCCCGGGAGCCCAGGATCTTATTGCTTACCTGGCAGGGCCCGATCCCTGGACGGATTTTATTTCTGCCGCAAGCAATGATTACACGAAGTTGCTTGATGAAGCCGGCGAACCGGGTGATACTTTTTTCCGGCGCCGCAACACTATACTGGATTATTTATTAGCCCGGACAGCAGAGAATCGCCAGGACTATGCTGCTATATTATCAACGATACCCGGAAAATTCTCTAAAGAGATCATTCTGCATGACAAGGAAAATTTTTTGGAAAAGTATCCTTCGCTTAGTATGGCCAGAGCACAGGCATATAACTATACGCTCAATACCGGTGGTACTCCTGATGTATGGGATACTGAGAATATAGGCGGGTACGGAAAAATGGTTTGCGCCAAACTGGGATTTATCAGCAATAAGGAACGAACATTATATCACCTGATTACTGACAACTTTGATTTTTTCAATGCGATCTTTCCTCCAGGTACCCGGCAATACAGGTTTAAAGACAACGGCGGCACTGAAATGATGGTAAGCCAAAACACTTTTCCAAATGATGCAGCGGCTACCGAAGTGGTAAAAGTTTTCCTGCAAATTGGAAGGTATCGTGAGAACTATGAGCTCATTCAATTGCCCTCCGGAAATTTTTCTTTTAAACTTGTGTTTGGGCTGGTTGATATGGTGTACAGTGGTTTGGCCGTTTTGGCTAACCGCACTGCAGCAGAAAGCGCGATACGAACTATTATTACAATTATTGCGGAGAGGTATTCGATGGAGGGAATACACGTCATTGAACATATCCTCTTAAGACCCCACCGACTTGGAGCTACACCGGCAACGTCCGATAAATTGTTTGCGACGCTTAAGGCAGACGATACTCTTCTTACAGATCCTTATTCGAATATAGTCACGGTAGCATTGCCTTCGGGAAAGGAACACGACTTTTCGGCATTGATTCCGGTTGTGGATCCTTTGGTTACCGGTTATCGCCTGCGCGATCCTGAATTTCTTCTTTTTATTCAACAAACCGTTTTGAGAGAAGCACCGGCTCATTTGATGGTAAATATCTTTTTTCTTGATGTCGACACTGACCCGGCCGAGGCAACATTTGATGACAGGCCTTCGCTGCAAAATTTTGAACGAAAACTGAAAACCTGGCGGGAGGCAATAGCCAACACCGCTGCAACAGACGCCGCGAAAATAGACGCACAACGGAAACTGGTAACGGTAATAGAAAAAATTTATGGAGTATAGAACATATCCGCATATTATCCATCGCCAGGTGCTTGACCTCTCTCTACCGGCCGGCTTTTTTCCCAGTGAAGTGCAGGAAAGCTTCAGGAATACCTTTTACAATTCACTGCCGGATATTGAAGAAGTATTTTCATTGTATGATGACCCTGGACAATTGATACTGGTCGATAAGATCGTAGTCGATCTCGGGAGAATTGAGTACGAGAAGCTCGATGAGCTGTTTTCACTAAGGTTATGCGAAGCGCTTTCTAAGGCATTGCATGACTCGGTGGGTATACCTACAAAGGAAGTGCACAAAGACCGGGACCTGTTGAGAGGGCGAAATAAACCTGCGAAATCAACTAACGTTGTTTTTCCCAATCATAATGCGGCAGTTGAAACGGAAAAAGTTTCGACGTATACCGTTAGTGAAGGTATTCGGA
>DASSFT010000431.1:0-3865 GCA_035694045.1 Chitinophagaceae bacterium | reverse complement strand
GATCATCGGTTCGCCATTATTTGCCTACCTGAGTGAAAAAACGGAAGCCATCATCGAAAATAAAGAGCATTCCTTCAGCTGGAAAGAACTTCGCAAAGATGCAGGCAGGAGTGTTGGCATGGCGTTGCGCAATTGCATGATACAATTATTGTATTTCGCAGGACTTGTTCTGATGTCGCTGCTGCCGCTGATCGGGTGGATTACTCCCATCATTGCATTGTTGATGGAGTGTTATTATTATGGCTTTTCTATGCTGGATTATAGTTTTGCAAGAGCCGGCTTTGCCAGGCAGCAAAGTATCCGTTTCCAGGGCCGGCACAGGGGCCTCGCCATCGGCAACGGTATGCTTTTTTATTTAATGCATGTTGCCATCATATTAGCCCCGGCCTATGCCATTGTTGCCGCCACATTGAGTGTACATAAAGTCAAAAACAGTCAGTAAAATGGAACAAACAGGGAAAGTTTACCTCATCCCTTCCCTGCTCGACGAGAATGGAGCGGAGGCTATGCCATTGTATATCCTGGATGCGGTAAAAAACTGCCAGGTACTGTTTGTGGAAAATGAAAGAACGGCAAGACGGTACCTGAAGCATTTATGGAAAGTACGCCTGCCCGGAGAAGAAATAGTTATTGATGATTATGAATGGTTCGCTATTGATAAAGCCGAGCAGGAAGTTCAAAACATTTTCAAGTCTAGACTGAAGGAGGGAAAGAACATAGGTATTATCAGCGAGGCCGGCTGCCCGGGTATTGCCGACCCTGGTCAGCTATTGGTTGCAGCAGCCCAGGAAATGAATGCAACCATTCAACCGCTGGTTGGGCCCAGTTCCATCCTGCTGGCATTGATGGCGAGCGGACTGAATGGCCAACAGTTTCAATTCGTGGGTTATTTACCAATAGAAAATGTACAAAGGACAAAAACTATAAAGGAGCTGGAAGTTGAATCGCAAAAAAAGAATTGTACACAACTGTTTATTGAAACGCCTTACCGGAATAACCAGCTCATCGAAGTTTTATTAAAAACGTGCAGGTCTTCGACAAAACTTTGCATAGCTGTTGATCTGACAGGTAAAAATGAGTGGATCCGGACGAAAACGATTGCTGACTGGAAGAAAGAGAAGATTGATATCCATAAACGACCCGCCTTGTTTCTATTCTGTGCCTCTCATTGATTGACCGGGCGGATCGGGGTCACCCCGGTAACAATATATTTATTATCTCCCCGCCAGGGTAATGTGCCACGGTACTGGACATAATCAACCTGTACACATTCATCCTGGAGCGTTTTTAATACGTTGGCCAGGCTATCGCTGGTAACAGAAAAGTAAAATTTCTCGGGGTTTACAGTCTGCCGGCAACTCAGCCACATCTCTCCTTCGTCAGTCTTAAAAATATTTCCCCGGTGAGTTATTTTGATCAAAGTGCCTTTTCTTTCCCCGTCCCCATACTTGTTATAATAGAACCAGTAGATGGCAAGAGCGCCTAATAGCAGGATGACTATTAACACATTTCTGAAAAAACGCCCGACTCCTCCGGAGAAGGACTTTTTTCCGCTAACCTCTGTTCGTTTTAGCTCATCCATGTCATATTTTTATAACAAAAAATTTGTCAGGCTAAATCAATTATTATTATACATTTGTACCCAATTTACATTTGTTTGTAGACATGAACAATAGCCTGACACATACAAAACAATTTGCCTTTCATGCGCCCATCACAAGTGGTGTGTATGCAGTTGGCTTTGATGTGTTCACGTTTTCTCCTCGTCCGCGACGCCGGCCTGTGTGCTGACAGGACAAACCCCTGACCATGGCCCCTGTCAGTGAACTATCCCCCAAAAACCGTTTTGAACTGGTCGTTCCATATTCAAACAATTTTTCAAAGTGGACAATCAACATATCATTATTAGGGTAGCGACACCGGATGATAAGATCTACTCGAAGATAATTACCGATGAAATGGAAGCCTCGGCAAAAGCCCGCGGCACAGGAATCGCCAAACGTTCCCCTGAATATATTGATCAGAAGATCGATGAAGGCAAAGCTGTCATTGCTGTAACCAATGATGGCAAATGGGTCGGGTTTTGCTATATAGAAACCTGGAGCCATGGCGAGTATGTAGCTAACTCCGGATTGATCGTAGCCCCAGAATACAGGAAGGGCGGTGTAGCCAAAGACATCAAGAAAAAAATATTCAATCTTTCAAGGGAAAAATATCCCGACGCCAAGATCTTCGGGCTGACTACGGGGCTGGCCGTAATGAAGATCAACTCAGACCTGGGATATGAACCCGTTACTTATTCCGAGCTTACACAGGACGATACTTTCTGGTCAGGCTGCAAGAGTTGTGTGAACTACGAGATCCTGATGAGCAAGGAAAGAAAGAATTGCATGTGCACCGCTATGCTATATGATCCGAAGGATCACTATGAACCGGAAGAGACCAAGGAATTTTTCAAAGAAAAATCAAAGGGGTTGGAACGATTGCTCCGTCTCAAGGAATGGAAATTTTTCAAAGTCTTCAGCAAAAAAGACAAGGAAGGGAACGACAACAATTCAGGTGGTAGTGGAAGGCTTAAATCCATATTCCATTTTTTCCATCTCTAAATTGCGGAACAAACAATGTCAAAAAAGGTAGTATTGGGGTTTAGTGGCGGACTGGACACTTCATTCTGCGTGAAATATCTCACCGAAGATCTCGGGTATGAAGTGCATAGCATTATTGTAAATACCGGTGGATTTACTGACGAAGAATTGAAAAATATCGAAGCTCATGCCTATAAACTCGGTGTAAAATCTCACAAGGCAGTAAATGCGATAAAGAGCTATTATGACAGCATCATCAAATACCTGGTATACGGGAATATTTTAAAAAATAATACTTATCCTCTTAGCGTAAGCGCAGAAAGGCTTAGCCAGGCACTGCACATAGCCGATCACGTCATAGAACTTAATGCAGAAGGCGTAGCTCATGGCAGTACCGGCGCCGGTAATGACCAGGTGAGATTCGATATGATATTTAATATTATGATTCCCGGTGTGGAAATCATTACTCCTATCCGCGACTTAAAACTTAGCCGCGAACAGGAGATCGAATACCTGAGGGGCAAGGGTGTTGAGATGAATTTTGAAAAGTCGATGTATTCGATCAATAAAGGTTTATGGGGAACGAGTGTTGGTGGTAAAGAAACCCTGTCATCGAAAGGCATGTTACCTGAAGAAGCATGGCCAACGCCGGCGACAAAGACTGGTAACGAAGAAGTGAAATTGCATTTCGAAAAAGGCGAACTGAAGAAAGTAAACGACAGATCGCTTTACCATCCCACGGATGCTATTCAATTCTTACAAACCATTGCAGGCCCTTATGGTATCGGTCGCGATATTCACGTGGGTGATACGATCATTGGTATCAAAGGAAGGGTAGGTTTTGAAGCGGCTGCACCGATGGTTATCCTGAAAGCACATCATGCACTGGAAAAACATGTGTTGACCAAATGGCAGCTGACCCTGAAGGATCAATTGGCACAATTTTATGGCAATTGGCTTCATGAAGGGCAAATCCTGGACCCGGCCATGAGAGATATAGAGGCTTTCCTGGAAAACTCGCAAAGAAACGTAACGGGAGATGTATTTGTGCAATTATACCCGTATCGTTTCCAGGTTACCGGGATAGAATCGCCATATGATCTTATGAGTGGTAAATTTGGAAAATATGGTGAAATGAATAGTGGATGGACCGGGGAAGATGTTAGGGGATTCAGCAAGATATTCGGCAATCAAACCATGATCTATCATCAGGTAAAAGATGCAGTCGGGCCAAAAAAGCCCTAGTGCGTCAGATCGCGATAAGTGTACTGCAATGCAAT
>DASSFT010000430.1:0-2326 GCA_035694045.1 Chitinophagaceae bacterium | reverse complement strand
GTGGTTTACGAAACCGCTTGATGAGGGTGCGGCAAAATTCATCCTGGCAGATCCTCATGGCGATACTTCCATCCTTACTCACAACGTTTTCTGCCAGCCCGATAGCGCCTTTGTAGATCACTGTGGTAGGCTTGGTTACGTTCTCCAGGTATTCAAATACTCTTGTATCAGGATTTGCTACGTACTGCAATATGTCACGTTGTTCTGTCACCAGCACGATCATTGCTTTGTTATCCGTCCGCTTTTTTAATTTATAGATTCGTTCCACTGCTTTTTCGTTGGTCGCGTCGCAACCGATACCCCAAACAGTATCCGTGGGATAAAGAATGATGCCTCCGCCTCGTAATGCCTGGAGGCATAGCTCGATGTCTTTTTCAAAATTCATAGTAATCGGGGGCCAATGCCCATTTGATTTCTTGGTTTCCCGGCATAAAAGCCGTGCTAATGAATAAAATTCCTAATACCCTTACCGCCTCAGGCCCGTACCAGATCATCATATACTTTCATTATCGCCGCTGCGGATTTCTGTTGTGTAAAATTCTGGGCGTGCTTCCATCCTTTTTCTTTCATCGTTTCCCGCAATTGACCGTCGTCGCAAATCTTTTTCATTCCCTCCGCGATCTCCTCGGCACTGTTTGGATTCACGTAATAAGCGGCATCGCCCCCCGTTTCCGGCAGGCAAGATACGCAAGAAGTGATAACCGGCAACCTGCTCCATAACGCTTCCAGGACCGGTATGCCAAATCCCTCAAAAAATGAAGGATAGATCATAGCTATTGCCGATTGATAGATGGCCGGAAAGTCCACAGCCGTTTGAAAAAGTGATGACGGTAATGCCGCATTATCCGAAAGGAAAATTATTTTTTTCTCCAGGCCATTCTGGCGAATATAATCCTTTACCTGCTGTTTGTAGGTTTTGCCATCCCCGATCACAACCAGTGGAACGGTTATCTCGTTCCGTAAAAGAAAAACGGCTTTACAAATAGTTAAAAGATTTTTTCGCTCAATGACAGAGCCGACATATAAAAAAAATTCACCCGGAAGTCCATACATCTTCCTGACCCTTTGCTTTTCTTCTTCGTTGATGGTTTTTCCGAAAGCCGGGTTGCAGCTTTGGTAACAGGTTACGATTTTTTCTTCCGGTGTCTTATAAAAATTAAGAATGTCTTCCCGCGTTTGCCGGCTGATTGCAATTACCATGTCCGCCTGCTCACATGCGTAACGAAAACGCACAGAGAATCTTTTCAGTTCGCGAGGGGAAAATTGTTTGGGATAACGTTCATAGATAAGATCATGGATAGTAACAACGCTTTTCATCCCGGTTTTAGCGATTCCGTCAGGCAACTCATGATCAAGCCCGTGATAAAGATCGATCTTATGTTTTTCCAGGTCTTTTTTGATACGCCTGTCCCGCCAGCCCACAGAAAAGATCCTGTCGATTGGTGAAGAAGGTAGCACTTCATGAATATTTTTTCCCTGCATCTGGAATAATGAAGAAGGTCGCGGGTTGAATAAGAAATATTCGTGTCCCGGGTAGTACTGAGATAGTGAATTAATGAGTGTACGGCTGAAATGACCCAGCCCGGTGCCATTGTGGTAAGCCATTTTCGCATCAAAGCCGATGTTCATGATATAAAGATAAGTCCGGAGGCTGAAAGACGGAGGGCAAGGTTTAAAGGTTTAATGGTTTAACGGTTTAATGGTTTAATGATGAAGATTGCCTCGTTTTCAAGGCGTGATGATTCTGGAGAAAGCAAAGTTTCGTCCCTGCTTAGCGAATTAAGATGTTTAGGATTATTTTCGCATCAAATTATAGGTAATGAAAGACCTGATACTTGAAGCCTGGGGTAATCGTGAATTACTAAAGGAAAATAAATATGCCGACGCTGTTCGAATTACGATAGAAGAAATAGACAAGGGAAGACTGCGTGTGGCCAGGCCAACCGATAGCGGATGGGAAGTGAATGAATGGGTAAAACAGACCATACTGATGTATTTCGGTATCCAGCAGATGCAGACCTGGAGTTTGGAGCCGTTTGAGTTTTATGACAAAATGTTATTAAAGAAAAATTATAAAGATTTGGGTGTTCGTGCAGTTCCGCATGCCATAGCAAGATATGGAGCTTACCTGGCAAAAAATGTGGTGATGATGCCTTCTTATGTAAACATCGGCGCCTATGTAGATGAAGGAACCATGGTCGACACCTGGGCTACCGTGGGCAGTTGCGCGCAGATCGGGAAAGGCGTTCACTTGAGTGGCGGCGTGGGTATTGGCGGTGTTCTCGAGCCATTACAGGCTTCACCGGTTATTGTTGAAGACGGATGT
>DASSFT010000429.1:0-2579 GCA_035694045.1 Chitinophagaceae bacterium | reverse complement strand
CCATGCACATCTGGCACCAGGAAGGTATACCGACAATATAACCGATATCCCACTCCTTTGCATGATCTACTATTTCGCTGAGCTTTTGGTTCCAGTCCTTGATGGCAGCAATACGACCGCCCGGCTTATAAAATGTCTGGAACCAGAACGGTCTTTTCTTAGCCAATATCCCACTTAAGTCGCCTGCATACCAACCGGCTTTTCCTTTTGTAAGATCTGTAGCGCCGCCCAACATCAGGAATCCTTTGGCAATAGCTCTGCGGTTGGCATCTTCATTCCCCAACAAACTGAAGAACTGCTTCAGGTAGTTCACAGTGTTGCTACGCATCATATCCCTTGTCACGGGAATATATTTACTGGCCGCGCCGGAAGTCCCTGAACTCAATGCATAATATTTTATTTTACCCGGCCAGGTTACATCCGGCACCCCGTCCAGCGTTTTCTTCCACCAACGATCATATATCTTATCGTAATCATACACCGGTACCAGTTCCTGGAACCTTTTACCTGGATCGGCGCTTAGCAGTATATCATCAAAACGGTAGGCTTGCCCGAATTCGGTGAATCTTGCTTTCTTCAAAAGCTTTTTTAGAACCCTTAGTTGTTGCCGTTGGGGGCCATTGCGTGGAATTCGTAGGGCCGAAGCGATGGCTTTCGGGAGTTTTATATCAAGAATCGTCGCCATTAATGCCTGAAAGTTGGTTTATAAAATTACGCAATGTTATATGAAAAACAGCGGAATATGCGTGCGGAAATAATTTCTCAAAGGCCCAGGTTCCTGTATGTTCTTTTTATCAACTTGAGGTCCTCGATAGGAACGTAATCCTTCGCATACCAATAATCTATCATTTGTAAACTTTCCTGGGGTAATTGTTGCACAACAGAAGCAGGTACACCGTTGCAGGTCATTACAGCTTTTCGAAGACCAGGCAGGTTCGTTTCCGGTGTAGCATAACCTATCCATGTCTTCCGCGCAAAAAGCACCGAAAAGCAATGCCCGAAAAATGAAAATGGCTTTTTCACCATAAATAAATGGACCGGGAAGATCAATAATCCCAGTAGTGAGACCATAATGTCAATAAGCCGTTTCAGCCGGCGATTATGAGGCCTGTTTAATTTAAACCCATTCTCCTTTGCTACAAACTCACCCGAACTATCCTTGGAATGGCTCCCGACAATACTGCTGCTTCCCCGGGCGTGAAATTTTATTATCGTTCCCCTCGGTAATTGATCAAGGTGTTCGATAATATCTTTGAATGAAAGTGTGCCCTCGCAAAATATCACTTCACGAAAAGGTACAGCATCATAAAGCAACTGAACTTTTTTCCAATTCCCGATCCCGGTCAAATCGTTATCGCCGACGGCTACTCTGCCAAGCACTCTTTCGTGTAAGCCAGCTTCCTTCATCAATTGGACCGTAGTTTCATATTCCTCCTGCGATGCAATGATCAGTGTGTTGAGGTTTGCCTCTTTTTCAGTCACCACGTTAATGATTCCAGATTTAACCAACAACCACCGGAGTATCCCAATCAGGATGAACGAAAGCAAAGCGCCGAACAGGATAATGCCTCTTGAGAAACGATAATGCTCGGGCAACAACGAATAGGCAGCGAGTAAAACAATAGTGGCAGCCAGTGTTGAACCTACCAGCTCAGATAACTTATACCATTTATCGTAGAGCCCGGCGTAATAGGCAGTGACCAGGTAAAAAACAGTAAATGCGGGAAAAGAGATCCAAAGCAACCTGTTCTCATAATAGGTATCTGGTTTGATATAATGGTTCCACACATTTTTCATCAGCCAGAAAGAAAGAAGGATAAGACCGGCGTCGAGCAAAGGCAAACCAACACGACGGATGAAATTGCCGATAGCGGTCATCGCGGCCCTGAACCAAATGGCGAGGTAGATCATGAAGCCAAATGTTCCTGCTTTACCACCACCATAATGCTTGCCAACAAAAACACTCATCGCGTTATAGAACAACCGAACATAGTTCAAACTTCCTTTCCTTGTACTTTCTCCTTTGAAATGGATAATATTACTTCCTGAAAAATAATAGTTTTTGTATCCCGCTTTCTGTATCCGGTAGCTGAGGTCCACATCTTCTCCATACATAAAGAAAACCTCGTCGAATCCACCAGTCTTATCGAGCACTTCCCGTTTTATCATCATAAATGCGCCGGCCAACACATCCACTTCATGGTCTTTATTTTCATCAAGATTCCCCAAATGGTATTTGGAAAAAGTCCTCGAGCGTGGAAATAGTTTCGAAAGTCCAAACAGTTTAAATAATGAAGTGCGTGGGGAAGGAAACGATCTCTTAGATTCTTTCAAAAAATGCCCGCTACCGTCCAGCATTTTTATTCCCAGGGCTCCTGCGTCGGAATGTGTATCGAAAAAATCGATGCATTTTTTGAAACAATCTTCGGGAACGAGTGTGTCCGGGTTCAGGAACAGGATGTATTTACCTTTTGAGAGCTGTGCTCCCTGGTTGCAGGCCTTTGCAAAACCAGCATTTTCTTTATTGGCTATAAATGAAAAAGCAGCGAATAGCGGTTGAAGGGCCGGGATACTATTGT
>DASSFT010000428.1:0-3123 GCA_035694045.1 Chitinophagaceae bacterium | reverse complement strand
ACTATATCATAAGGATGGAATGGTCCTCCCCTAACGAGATCGTTTTGCAGCAACTCAATCGCAGGCAAAATGAAAGCAAGATCATGCTGTGCAACAGTTCGACAGGCACCGCAAAGACTATTTATACGGAATCGGACAGCGCATGGGTCGCCACATTAAATGAATGGAGAAATGACGTAAAAGGCTGGGACTGGATATCCTCAGGAAAAGAGTTTGTGTGGTTCAGTGAAAAAGATGGATGGAGACATTTATATCGTATCAGTCATGATGGAACAAAAGAAACAAAGATCACCAATGGGGATTATGACGTGATCGATTTGCTGAACATCGACGAAAAAACCGGCTATGCTTATTTTTATGCTTCACCAGTAAATGCCACACAACAATATCTGTATAAAACAAGACTGGATGGTAAGGGAAAAGCAGAAAGAGTATCCCCCGAAGGCGAAGACGGAACTCACATTTACGAGATCTCTCCCAACGGCAAATTCGCCAGGCATAATTTTTCGAACTACTACACAGCTCCCCTGAATGAATGGGTATCACTTCCCAATCATAAACCATTTAAAGCGGAAGATGATATTCGCAAAAAATTAAAGCCCGAGAACAAGGAGAAAAGTAATATTTCCTTTATCAAGGTAACTACTGAAGAAGGGGTGACCATGGATGGATGGGTGGTAAAGCCAGATGATTTTGACAGCACTAAGAAATATCCAGTTGTATTTTATGTATATGGTGAACCGGCTGCTACCACGGTCAATGACAAATATGGCGCAGGGTCTAATTTTTTATACCATGGTGACATGGCCAAAGATGGTTACGTACAGGTATCACTTGATAATCGCGGCACGCCTTCACCCAAAGGAAGAGCGTGGAGAAAAGCGATCTATGAAAAGATCGGTCAGCTTAACATTCGCGACCAGGCACTTGGAGCAAAGGAAGTGTTGAAATGGAGTTTTATTGACACAAGCCGCGTAGCGGTGTGGGGATGGAGTGGTGGCGGTTCTTCAACGCTTAACCTGATGTTTCAATATCCCGATGAATACCAGACGGGGATTTCTATTGCTCCGGTGACAAGCTCGCTGCTGTATGATAACATTTATACAGAACGTTACATGGGCCTGCCGCAGGAAAACATGGAGAATTATAAAAAGGGTGCTGCCCTTACCTATGCAAAAAATCTGAAAGGAAACTTGCTCTTTGTACATGGCACCGGCGATGATAATGTGCACTACCAGAATACTGAAATGCTCATCAACGAACTGGTGAAATACGGAAAATCTTTCCAGATGATGAGCTATCCCAACCGCACGCACAGCATCAGCGAAGGCGAAGGAACTTTCCAGCATCTCGGCTCGCTTTTCACAAAATATATCAGGGATAACTGCCCGCCGGGCGGAAGAACTACGGAACAAATAAAAGCGATGAACGAAGCAAAGAAAAAAGCGTTTTGATAAATCATAACTTTCATAAAAATAATAAGGCGATCAATCAATGGTCGCTTTTTTATTTATGAAGCCAGCTTTATCACCACTATTATACTTCTCTTGCGTTGCACTCTTGTACTGTTGAACCTCACTGAGCTGTTCTTTGCGACTTTGCTGGAACTATTTCTCGAAACCAGCGTTTCCTCCCGGTTTGCTTCCTTCAATGTTAAGATTCCATGCCGTAGTTAAAATGTATGGCGTGTTATTGCCTGCATCCTTGCTTTCGTAACTGCATTCAATAGTTCTGCTTTCGCCGGGAGCAAGAGAAATGTAATTATCAGAGAAAATGACAGGAAGGATGTCGTCTGCATTTTTCTCTTTCAACACCCGAACATGTACAAAGAATGCAACAGCCTTACCTGTATTGGTAATGGTGATCGAATGTATTGTTTCATTTTCTTTTTTGGCCATTGAATGACTTACATTAACTGTGGTCAGAGGAATATCTTTTAGCGCAGTAAAATCAGTGAAGCTGGATTGCGGCGTGTAAAACCATTTGGAGCTTTTCCATGATAGTTGATCCGGTTTTTGCGACAGCCAGTACCAGTTAATGCTTTTTGTTTGCTGTTTTGCATCTTTCAAACTAAGCCGCAGGAAATAAACACTGGACAGGCCAGGAATAGCGGGAATGGCAAAACATTTTTTTATTCCGTCTCCATCCACACTTGTTGTTATCGTATTTGAATATTTCAATGCGCCGCTAAGATCATACACATCTGCTTTTGCAGTGAGCCCCGTTAATTTTTGGAGATGGGAATTGATGATGTTTACGTCGTTACTCCTGTATGAATACATTACATGCAGTGGCTCCATGGATTTTTTCATTCCGAAATAGGTGCCGGCAGGATAGAGATAATAATCGTAAGTATGCCAGATCAAACTGGGCCATGGATTGCTAAGCATCCATTGAACCACACCTGTAGCGGTATTATATTTATCAAGGCCATATGCCTCCATCATAGCGCGGTGTCCTTCATAGTTCTGCAACTGTGCTTTCGCTAAATAATCGTGGATGGATGACGGATCGCCATAACGCTGGGCTAGCGCACTGTCAAAAATTTTTGTTGTGCTGAATTGAAAGGTACCACAATGATAAAGCCAGTCGCCGGTTGTATTTCCGATTGAATCTTTTGGAATAAACTTGACAAGGCTTTCATAAGGCATAATGGAAGGCCCCGGCGAAATTTCTGTAGCAAAACTCCATGAACCTCCGTGTTTGTTTGAATCAGTTTCCCAATAAGCAGGAGGTACCCAGTCATAGGGGCCGTTCATTTTTACGCCGCTATATCCTGAAACTTTTGATTTACTGGCATCAGCTGTACTGATAATAGGGTTGGGCCATTTTAAATAATTTTCAATGGCAAGGTAATCGGCTTCGACAGTTGAATCTCTCGGCGGCATATCACTCCCATTCAGCCAAACCATGATGCAGGCCTTGTTTCGCAACCAATACATCACGCTGCTGTCAGATGCCATCGCTACTTTTCTTTCGGCCGCATCCCAGTTCTCAGGATATTGCCAGGCACCACAACACATCCATCCTGTCATAACGAGCAAACCGTACTGATCACACAGGTCATAAAAATAATCGTCTTCCAATTTTCCCTCCGAACGAACAATATTCATGTTCATATCA
>DASSFT010000427.1:0-4701 GCA_035694045.1 Chitinophagaceae bacterium | reverse complement strand
AATTCGAATATTTCATCCCTGTCCTTACACCCACTTTTTGGCACCAGGAAAAAAGAGCGGCTGTCAAAATACAAATGAAAAAAATGTGGGCTCTCAATAAAATTGCTGAGTGCTTCCCAGGACCAGGTACGGGAACCCCGTTCGTGCGAAAGGATGAACACTTCGGGTTCAAAACGCATGGTAAAGCTATGCTGGAAGGTTTCCGCCCGTTTATAAACCATCAATGGCATTATAAACCAGAAACTGATCATAAGCACTATCCACAAGCCCGATCCCACCAGGAAAGCGGTGGCGGTGATCTTTTGAAGAGCATAAAGTGTTATGGATATAAGGGCAAAGACATTTACCACTATCAGCATGGCTTTAATCTCGGGCCGGCTGATAAAATGATAGCGCAATGCCTGCAATACCTGCGCTCTTTCATATCCAAAATGAATAGTCATGTACTTAACCTGTCTATGTTTTTATAGTTGAGAAACGCTGCAAACGTACGACCAAATTTGATCTCATGTTTCCCCTGTCTTAACTTGAATGGCCACAGAGAGCCTCAGAGAAAAAATAAACCATGCCCTGCGGCCTTGCTTCTGTATGGCTACACTAAGAAAGCAGCAGAGAGCCACAGAGTGTCTTTTTCATTGGTCTCACACTCTGCGGTCCTCTGCGTATTCTCCGCGGTTCTCTGTGGGCTAATGTACTGGATAAAAAAAAGCCGGTCGTTGGACCGGCTTGACTTTTTATATTTTAATAATATTAATCGGCATTAGACCCAGTGCGTGGAATATTGAACTGCCTGATCACCTCTTCATAAGGCATTGACTTCAGCTGTTCGAGGGTATATCCTGAAGCCGGGCCACTCATCATACGGCCGCCGGCGATTGTGCCGGGGATAATGACATATCTGAAGTAGTGTCCACCAAGAAACCCAAACTGAGTAGTGCTCGTAAGATTTTTAAGAAACAGGATTATTCTTCCAACTGCGGGTCTGTAATTAAGCTGCAAGTACTGGAGCGGGGGCAGATTAACGGTTAATGAATACGGCAAGGCCTGTGCATTAGCACTGCCTGTCGGAACTGCCGGAGCAGCAGCAAAAGTGTGATAAACGATAGTTGCTCCCTGGTCCATTATGGCCTGAGTCAACGAAGGAGCCGGGAAGTTTGCACGGGATACCTGTCCGATAGTACTGATCGTGGTGTCGAACCAACCCGCGGCACCAAATGTAGTCGGGGCAGCCATCCATGATGAATAAATCACGTTAGCAGTTCCCGCAGGACCTTGCGCACCGGTAGCTCCAGTGGGACCGGTAGAGCCTGGGCCACCGCCAGTTCCTGGAATACCCTGGCGTCCCTGGGCGCCCATCGGGCCTTCAGGACCCTCTTTAGTACAGCTCACCATTATACCAAGAAGCAATACTAACGGTATAGATAAATATCTCAATTTTCTCATAACAGTTATTGATTTGTTCCGTTGGCCGGGATGTTAAACTTTTTGATCACTTCATCGTAGGGCATGGACTTCAATTGCTCCATTGTGTATCCCACAGCCGGGCCACTGGCAACGCGTCCACCGGCCACTCCGCCGGGTATGATCACATAACGGATATAGTTACCTGTGCTCAATGAAAGAGAACCCGCTCCGCTGAGGTTTTTAAGAAACACAATCAACCGGCTTACAGCGGGCCGATAATTTAACTCCTGTATCACACCCCCTACATACATTGTAAAAGGTAATGACTGGACGTTAGCTGTACCGGTAGCAGGAGCAGTGGCGGAAGTAGTATGATAAACCAGTGTCATTCCCTGGTCAAGAACAGTCTGTGACATGGAAGGAGCTGCGAAGTTGGCACGGGACACTGCGCCGATCGAAGAGATCGTTGTATCAAACCATCCTGCAGCACCGGTGGTACTGGGGGCGAGAAGCCACGATGAGTAAATCACGTTAGCAATACCGATAGGGCCTGTTTGACCAGGAGCACCAGGAGCACCGGTAGTACCGGTGGAACCAGGGGTACCCGGAGGACCTTGCGGACCAGTAGCGCCTACAGGACCTTCAGGACCTTCTTTTGTACAACGTACCGCGATAAGTGCAATGAAAAGTAAGAGGGAAAGAAATCTCAACTTTCTCATAAGTTTTGTTTTGGCAGTTCAAGTAGTTTCTTTTTTAAAAGTAAACGGAAATCTCCGTTTTTCCAACAACGATTAAAGGTAGGGGAAAATATCTCAATACGTTGTTGCCCCTTTAAAAAAAAATTTCAATATTGCCGGTTTTAACTGAACTGTTATATTTGTTGCTTTACCCTCCGATAAGCTCGGATAAATCATGAGATCTATGATGCGAAAATTGGCCACGGTTATCCCCGTTTTGTTGATGACCCTTGCGATAAATGCCCAGTTCAAAAAAGGTGATAAAATGGTTGGCGCATCTGTCGGAACAATGTTTTTCAATCACGGAAATACGAACATATCCACCAACGTGACGGTTTCCAATACAAGCAATGATAATTTTGGAATAAGCTTCAACCCTTCGCTTGGTTGGTTTCTTAATGAGAAGACGGCTGTAGGAATAACACCATTAATAAGCTATTCCAAACAAAAAGTGCTAGGTAAGTCAGTTGATGGAAAAACATTTCTGAAAGACGAAAGCAGTCGATATAGCTTTGGTATTGGCGGGTTTGCTCGTTATTACCTCCCCGGCAGTACCGACAAAATGCGTTTCTTCGGTCAATACGACCTGTGGGCAGGATTGGGAGGAAGCAAATCAGATGGCTTCGAATATGAACCGGCAGGGGTTTATGTAGATCGTTATGATCAGAAATCCTCCGGTGATCTTTCTGTAAACACAGGTTTATCCCTGGGTCTTTCAAAATTCCTTTCGGCCAGAACTGCACTGGATTTTTCTATCGGTTACAAGTTTTCCTATACAAAAAGTCATCCTTCTGGAAATTTTGTGCGGGATTACCTCGATCCCAATGCTGGTGATGAGACAAAAAAGCCAGATTATGATCAGGCATTTACTAATCACGGATTTGTTTTTGGAATAGGTTTCCAGGTCTTTCTCGACCGCAAAAAATAGAATTTTTTCTTTCGCCGGTATAAATGCATAATAGCCTCCACCAGGAAGGCTATCATTAAAACAAATAATCGTAATACTTTATTACTTGCTCATCATTTGCTTGGCTTCAATGCTCAAAGTAGCATGAGGAACCGCACGCAAACGAGCTTTATCGATCAGCTTGCCGGTGACACGGCAGATGCCATAGGTTTTATTTTCTATGCGCATCATCGCTTTTTCAAGGTGATCTATAAATGTGATCTGGCGGCTCGCCATTTGGCTCAGTTGTTCTCTCTCCATACTTACACTTCCATCTTCCATGGTCATGTAACGTGCTTCGTCCATATCGCCACCTTCGTCTTTACGGGTAATCAATCCCTGGAGGTAAGCGAGTTCTTTTTTTGCCGCGTCTAATTTTTTTGTAATGATCTCTCTGAATTCGGCGAGGTCAGCATCTGCATATCTCATAGTTGGGCCGTTGTTTTCGTACATAGGGGTGTCTAAAACAGATTTAGTGAATTCGGGTTCATATTTTACTGCACTCTTAGTGGTTGTTTTTGGAATAACAACCTTGGAAGGTTTCGGAGGCTCTTTCTTCACCACCGGTTTGGCAGTAGGCTTTATAGATACCAGCGATTTGGGATCTACAGCGCCGTTCTTTTTAGTCACCGGTTTCGCAGCAACCGGGGCTGCTGGTTTTACTTCCGGTTTATGAGGGACCGCCGCCTTGGCGGCAGGTTGAGCCGGCTTTTTAGCGGGCGTAGTTTTCTTGGGAGCTGGCTTAGCAGCTATTTTCTTTGCCACAGGTTTATCCTTTTTTTTGGGTGCAGCTCCTGCGCGGGCAGGTTTTTTTGCTGCGGGTTTAACGGCAGGCTTCTTTACCACCTTTTTGGCGGCAGCCTTTTTGGGAGCCGGTTTCTTTTTGTTAGCCATACAATTAGGCTTTTTTTGAAACAATCACTTTTAGCGAAACATCGTTAATATCGATCCCAAATTCGCCGGGGATCGCTGTTCCATTGGGTAATTCAGAAACTATTTCCAGCTTATCAGCAAGAATTTCGGCGCAAATATAGTCTTTAAACTGAGCCAAAGAATTTTTCATTCCATTGGCTGCGGCCACCTTTACTTCAATCCTGTCTGTGAGGTCAAATCCCTGATCCTTACGTATTTTCTGTATCCGGTTGACGAATTCCCGGGCATTTCCTTCAGCCTCAAGATCTGGTGTCACCGTGATATCCAGAGCTACGGTCAGGCTGCCTTTGCTTGCTACAGTCCAGCCCGGAATATCTTCGCTGTTTATTTCTACTTCGCTAACCTGTAATATTACGGGTTCGCCATCAATTGACAAACTATATTGACCTTCTTTTTCCAGCCTTGCGATATCGTCCTGCGTAAATTGTGCTAAAACAGCTGAAACTGCTTTCATTTTAGGACCCAGTTTTTTTCCCAACGCTACGAAATTTGGTTTTATTTTTTTACTGATAAAAGTATTGTCCGGGTTGAGATACTCTACTTCCTTGACATTCACTTCAGCCTTGATAAGGTCCTCTACTTTTTTCAATTGTTCCTTCATAGAAGGGTTCAATGCCGGTATCAGCACCCTTTGCAAAGGTTGCCTTACTTTAATATTCATTTTCTTGCGAAGAGATAATA
>DASSFT010000426.1:0-3405 GCA_035694045.1 Chitinophagaceae bacterium | reverse complement strand
ATTGTTGTGTTTCATGAGCTGGGTCATTTTTTTGCCATGAAGGCTTTCAGGTATAAGGACCTGGGGATATTCTTTATTCCATTGCTGGGCGCATATGTATCGGGAAGCAAGAGAGAGGTGTCCCAAAAAGAATCTGCCATCATATTACTCGCCGGTCCACTACCGGGAATCGTGGTGGGCATTCTCTTGTACATTTGGCAACTTAAGCAACCGGAGGTTAGGCTTGGCGGCATCTACCTCGAAACCGTTTCGCTCATGCTCATGTTCCTGAACATTATAAATCTCATTCCCGTGTACCCTCTTGACGGGGGTCAATTGCTGAACCGGGTATTTTTTAATGAGGAAAGCTGGTTGAGCAAGGGGTTTGTCATCCTTTCTGCCGCCTTTTTGATATGGGTAGCCCTATTTGCATCCGAGCAGAAACTGTATGTTCTCTTGCTTTTCCCGGCTATGATGTTGTTCCGCATGTTTGGCGACTCGAGGCTAAATTCCATAGAAAAAAAGGTTGAGGCCACAGGCATTAATCTCGATACATCCTATGAAGACCTTCCTGACGCCGACTATTGGAAAATCAGGAATATTCTCGTCGCAGAACATCCATCGTTTAAAGATGTGCCTCCTGCCCCGCCTTATGAATATCATCAAAAAGAAGACAAGATCATGACAACGATCCAGGGTTTGCTGCATCGGCATCTTATCCAGGATGTGTCTGTCCTGGGGAAGATCTTCATTTTTATTATTTGGGCAGCTGCGTTTGCTGCACCCTGGTTATTGGACGTAGACATGTCCCGCTATCTCCGTCCTTTCGGCTTTTAGCCTCTCCCTCCGGAAGTATCCAGTTGCTTCCTGCTTCGCTTCACCGCAGTCGCAATGACGGCATTCAGCATCCAGTATCCAGCATCGAGTATCCAGCATCCAGCATCTACTTCAACACATCCAGCACTCTAAACATCTTACTAACTACAGCAGATGATCTCCCGCTATAGTTATTGACGATAAAAGAAAAAATATACTCATTTCCGTCAGCTGACTGCTGGTACCCGCAATAAGCTTTTACATCCCGGATCGAACCGCTTTTCATTTTCATACCGTTGTAGGTTGGCAGTGCGTTATAGAAATACGGAAACCAATCTTTCGTTTTGGCGTATTTCAATATTTCAACCTGCGCATGAGTAGTTACCCTGTTTTGAGGTGAAAGACCGGAGCCATCTGAAATGTTTACCTCGTTTTCATCTATTCCATAATATTTCCAAATCCGTTTTACATATAGAACCCCGGAATCAATGCTAAAATCATGTAGCCTGGCAAGTCCGATCGACCTGACTAGCGACTCCCCATAAAGATTTACACTTTTTTGAAGAAACCAGTAAATGATACTATCAAGAGCAGGTGAATAGTGAGTGCTTCCCGGAACAATGTGGCCGGGATGTTCATCAAAAACCAAAGGTTCATTCTTAAATCTGTCCCGTCGTGTAGTACCTATACCCGCTTCCGCTATATAAACGCCATGAAAGAGCAATTCATCCCGTAATCTCATTGCAAGTGTATATGCAGGATCGGGCATTGACGCCGAGATGGAAAATGAGCGTTGATTGGGTGGTATCGTACCATCTATAAAGACCTGCCTTGAAAAAGGTGCGCAATAAACATAAGCATTGTCACCGGTGTTATTCTCGCCGGCAGTGACGTTGTTGACCAACAGGAGTTGATCCTGTTTGGGACTGGTAGCAATAACGCGGGTGAGTTCATTTGGCCTCCCTGACTCAAAAGAAATATCATACTGGTTTTCGTGCCAGTTCAGCCAGGTTGTTCCGGCTCCGTAATAATTGCCAATATCTTCCCATATATATCCTTTCGGAATGGAAAGATTTCCTATGGTCAAGCCGTCATTGGCTTTAATAAAATGTATTGTTGAATCTTTTAAAGCAGCTATTGCCCTACTCCATTTTTTTAGTAACAAAGTATCTGTTGTTGAACGATATCTCCAACTTCCTAAAGTTGGATCGCCGCTTCCTGAAATGACTATTTCTCCATTTTTTAGCAGCAAGTCAGTCTCATACCTGAAATCTTTACCCAAAACAACGAATGCGGTTACAGCTGTAATGATCTTTTGCGTGGATGCCGGCGCCAGCCCGATCTGTGAGTTCCTGTCAAATACAATTTCCCCTGTCTTGGCATTAATGATATACAGGGAACTGATCGCGTGTCGTAATTGCGAATCGGCCTCGAATTGTTGGTAGGCTTTTTCGATTTTTTGAGGCATGTTTTGCGCAAACGAACCGGCGTACAACAACATATAAACGACGCTAAAAAACAGCTTTTTCATCGGGGAAAAGTTTTAAGAAAGAGAAACGAAAAAAGTAAATTTACAGAATGGAAAATGAAGTTAAAGAACCGGCACCAAGGTACAACTACATTTCACCGGATGAATACCTCGAAATGGAAAGAGCTTCGACAGAGAAGCATGAGTATTACAACGGCTATGTAATGGCCATGAGTGGCGCCCGGCTAAAGCATATTCAAATCGCAGCTAACTTATATACTAAAATCGGCAGCCACCTTGAGGGTAAAAATTGCCAGATATTAACTGCCGACATGCGTGTAGCAACACCAGACCGGAATGCCTATATTTACCCGGATGCAACAATTGTTTGCGGAGAACCTTTGTTAGAAGACGACAAATTTGATACATTACTAAATCCCGCTGTAGTTTTTGAAATATGGTCGCCTTCCACACAAAAAAATGACATGGGTTATAAGCTACTCTACTATCAGCATATCCCTTCGTTGAAAGAATACATCATGATAGATTCCGCAAAGCGTTTTGCGCAGGCTGTTCGCAAGCAGCCGGACGGTGCCTGGCGGTTTGAAGATATTACTGGCGCACACGATGCTTTGTTCATTAACACTGTCAGTATGAATCTTTCTTTTGACGACATATATAGGAATACAGGGTTGTGAACTTTCTGATTGATATTTATGAATAGGGGCTTACGATTGGCTTTGATGCCCTACCCAATAGAAAAAAGTAAATTTACAGAATGGAAAATGAAGTTAAAGAATCGGCCCCGAAGTATAACCATGTTTCGCCGGACGAATATCTTGCCATGGAGAGACAGTCAGAGGAGAAACACGAGTATCATAAGGGCAAGGTATTTGCGATGTCCGGTGCCTCTATAAAACACAATGATATTTTTCATAACGTTTATGGAGCGCTTGTGATCTTTTTAAAAGGCAAAAATTGTAAACCGTACGGCGGTGACCTGAGGATCCATGTACCGTCAAATAATTTTTATACCTATCCTGATATTTCAATAATCTGTGGGAAGCCTGAAACTACGGATTTATTTGCCGACAATGTTGTTAACCCGTCCGTGATTATTGAAATACTTTCACGGTCAACCA
>DASSFT010000425.1:0-9883 GCA_035694045.1 Chitinophagaceae bacterium | reverse complement strand
AGTTCATATTTACCAATACAAGTACCAATGCCATCGGTGCCATGCAGTATAACTGGATATTTGGCGATGGCAGCATTGCCACAACAAGAGATGCGCGCCATATATATTCCCAGGCAGGTGTTTATGATGTAAAGATGATCGTCAGCAGCAATACGATCTGCATGGATAGCAGTTTAGTGAGAGTAACAATTTACCAGAATGCAATCGCCGACTTTACTGTTAAGCCCACCTGTATCAATCTCCCGGTCGAATATACCAACCTGACGATGGATACAATGAATTCAACAGTGCATTATATATGGGATTTGGGAAATGGCCAGACTTCAACCGTACGTAATCCGTCGACACAGATATTTGCTGTGCCGGGAAATTATAAGGTGAGTCTCTCTGTCAATACCGATCAATGCCCTACCCCGTTGAATGTGCTGAACCGAACGTTGGTGATTGATAAACCAAAACCGGGTATTAATTATTCCGTCAAGTTCGCGGTAGAAAATTATCCGCTCGTTTTACAGGCCAGGAATTTTGGAGAAACTGCTATTTGGAGCCCGGGTATTTCGCTCGATACGAGAAACAGCTATACGCCGACGTTCAATGGAGTAGAAGATCAAACTTATACCATCAGGATAGAAACAGCCAGCGGCTGCATAACGGTAGATACACAGGCAGTAAAGACAGTCAAGCAATCAGATGTCTATGTACCCACTGCTTTCACACCCAATGGTGATGGAATGAATGATTACCTGCGCCCAATCTTCATGGGTATAAAAGAACTTCGCTATTTCCGCGTATTCAATCGCTGGGGACAATTGGTATATGACAAGAGAACTGAAGAGCCTGGCTGGGACGGCACGGTAGGCGGTTCGCCGCAAGGTTCACAGGTCGTGGTGTGGATGATCGAAGGCATCGGCCTTGACAACCGCATTATTACAAAGAAAGGCTACAGCACACTGGTGAGATGATAGTAATCTACATTTCCTTCTAATCATACTGAGATCGTGAAGAATCACCCGGAATAATTTCCTGCGCCCGCATATAAAGGAACAATAATCCGCGATATCTTTATCGCGTTAAGCCAACTTAGCTCAGCTGGTAGAGCATTTCATTCGTAATGAAAGGGTCGTCGGTTCGAATCCGATAGTTGGCTCACTTCAAGAAGCTGTGGGAAAAAGGGACTATAATTTGAGTTTAGTTCCCTGTGTAAACCTGGTGATCTGTAATTTGTTTCTGGAATTTTATTGCAGCTTGTATGGCCTCAACTTCGGATTTTAATTCTTTGAGATTGCCCTTCCTGTTTCTTCTATCAATTGCTTTGAGGAGTTCCGCTGTCTTGATTGATAACAGGTCAAACAGTTCCGACAAATCCATATGCTCCAGATCATACACCATACTTACTAATCAGAACATAAAGGTATAATTTGTAATTTGACAAATGTCAAACAAACGTAAATTTTGTTATGAACATAGGGCTGTTGATATTATGTGCGTTGGTGAAATGAATAAGCAGTTAGCTTTGAGTATCGTACATAAGACATTATGAAAAACCAATAATAAATTCCCGTCCGTTTAGGTCTATGTATTCTGATGAAACGTATTGCCACCAGTTGTCGGGTGGCTTTTCTATTTCCCAAAAGCTGGGTGACTGGTTTTAAACAGCTTTATTTCTTTTTCTTTTTGACTACAGTATTATAGTACAGGCACACATCCGTCATAAAACATATCTCGCATTTTGGAGTAGGCCTGCATATCTCCCTTCCATGAAATGACATCGCCATGCCCGCATCCCATTGTTTGGATGGAAGCGTTTCCATGATCTGCTTTTCAATTTTCTTTGGATCAGTGCCTGTAGCTATACCCAGTCTTGGGGCTACTCTTACCACGTGCAGATCCACGATCACACCTTCTGCCGGCTTGCCTGATTCACGCAGGATCACATTGGCCGATTTTCTACCGATGCCCGGCAACTCCGTCAGCTCTTCCAGCGTGAGCGGTATTTTGCTGTTCTTTTTTATTTTTTGCCCGATCTCCATCAGCCATTTTGTTTTATTGCCAAAATTCCGAACCTTACTGATGAACGGGAATAATGTTTCCGGCGTGGCTGTTGACAAAGCCTGCATATCGGGAAAAGCTTCAAACAGTTTGGGTGCGATGTTATTGATGTTGCGGTCTGAATCCTGTGCCGATAACACGACCATCACCAGGAGTTGATACGTGTTCTTGTATTCGAGCGGATGTTTTTTGTCCTTATATGCCTTGAGCAACGGTTTAATAGCTTCTTTCCAATCGACTTTTGCCATAAACAGAAATTTGAGAGATAAATCTACAATTTGCTAAGGTTGCACGGATATTATTTTTTTCCTTAGTCATAGGAGTTTTGCCAGGGATATACGGATACACGGTTTAATGGTTTAAGGGTTTAAGGGTTTAATGGTTAAAGATTGCCACGGATACACGGATATTATTTTTTTCCTTAGTCATAGGTGTTTTGCCACGGATACACGGATAAACGGTTTAATGGTTTAAGGGTTTAATGGTTTAAGGGTTTAAGGGTTTAAAGATTGCCGCGGATATACGGATAATATAGGAGGTTACTACAGATCATAATCAATCGTAACCATCGTGATAATCTGCGTTCTCACACCATGTTTCTTTATGAAAATAAACCAGTGGCTGCATCTTATTTCAAAGCATCAAAAATCCGTGCATCCGTGGCATCATTCGAAAAATATTGGCTGTTCGACGTGGGCTCCTTATTTTTATCGACATTTTCCGTTAAATCTTCCATCATGAAAAAAGCACTATTCTTCCTATCACTTTTGTTTGGCACTGTCGCAGGTTTTGCGCAGGACAAATATGTCTATTCCGCCGATCTCAAAAACATCGTTGACGACAGGATAAACATTGAGCTGTTGACCCCGGCTGTGAAAGAACAGGAAATTGTGTTTTCGTTTCCCCGAGTGATCCCTGGCTCCTACAGCGAAAAGAACTATGGAAAATATGTTGACGATTTCCAGGCCCTTGATAAAGACGGCAGGCAATTGAAAATTAAAAAACTGAACAAAAACCAGTACTCTATTAAAGATGCCAATAAACTGGCCAAGATCACGTATAAAATCAATGACACCTGGGATACACCAGATAAAGATTTCATTTTTCAACCCGGTGGCTCGAATATCGAAAGCGGCAAGAACGTCGTAATGAACAATCATGCTTTTTATGGCTACCTCGAAGGATACAATACACTTCCCTTCGAAGTAAGAATAAAAAAACCGGCAACCATGTATGCCTCCACGCATTTAAACGTGGAAAGAAAGAATGCCGAAGAGGATATATTGACAGCAAAGGATTATGTATATCTCGCCGACAATCCCGTGTTCTACTGTGTTCCCGATACCACATCGATTGCCGTCGGCAGCAGCCGGATTTACATCTCGGTTTATTCGGCTACAGGCCAGGTGAAAAGCAGCCAGATCAGTGGCTACCTGAAACCCATGGCGCTGGCACTTCAGAATTTCTTCAATGGTTTCCCGGTGGAGTCTTACCAGTTCCTTTATTATTTCGAAAATCCGGAGGTTGCGCTTGCCGATAAAGAAAAAGGCGGCGGCGGTTATGGTGCGCTGGAGCACAACTATTCCTCCCTCTATTTTTTACCGGAGATAGCGTTTGAGCCAAGATTAAAATCAATGGTAAACGAAGTTTCCAGCCACGAGTTCTTACATATACTCACCCCGCTCAATCTTCATAGCGAACTGATCGAGCACTTTGATTTTGTAAACCCAAAAATGTCGAAGCACCTGTGGTTGTATGAAGGAGTGACCGAATATTTTGCCCATCTCGTGCAGGTAAAAAATGGGCTGCTCACTGAGAAACAGTTTTTCTCAAACATGCGTGACAAGATAAACGAGGCAGAAGACCTGGGCAACTTTTCAATGACTACCATGAGCGAAAGAGTATTGGAGGATAAATACCAGAAAAAATATGGCAGCGTTTACAATCGCGGGGCCCTGATCGCTTTGATGCTGGATATTTTTATCCGGGAAAAAACAAATGGTGAAAAAGATCTCAAGAAAGTGATCGTTGACCTCACCAAAAAATATGGAGCGGGCAGGCCGTTTAAAGATGATGAGTTCCTGTCAGAATTTGTAAAAGCTTCCCATCCCGATGTGCAACAATTTATAGACAACTATATAAATGGAGAGCAGGCTCTCCCCTTTGCTGAATATTTCGGCAAACTGGGTTACGAATATGCAGTGAAAAAAAGGATCGATGTTTATTATGCCGGCAAAATGGGATTAAAATACGATGAAGACGCCAAGGCTATCGCTTTTACCGATGTCGATAAAAACAATGCTCTTGGTATAAAGGATGGCGACCTCTTCCTGTCTGTCGAAAATAATGCCGTCACCGAGGATAATATTGATGAAATATGGGAAAAATATTTTCAGCGCAATGATACCTACACTTCCCTGTCCATTAAGGTAAAGCGCAGTGGGCAGGAAAAAACATTGAGCGGCACCCTCTTCCGTGGATACCTGGAATCGAAAAATTATGTCGGGCCTATGGCTGGTCCAACTTCAACACAAAAGGCCCTCCTAAATAATCTCATCAAAGGTTGATTTAACGATAACCCGCTAGAATCCGAATCATTAGATCATGATAATCCTGAGCGAATCGAAGGAACGGGATCCCATTTCTGGTAAGCGCCATATTTGTCTTTTATCACATCACTTACCAATTGACCTTCATTTCATTAAAAATTAAGTAAATTTCTTTTTAAACCACCACTGTACATGGCCCAGTCCAGGCAACTTGCCGTTATCATGTTCACCGATATCATGGGCTACACTGCTATGATGCAACAGGACGAAGAACTCGCACTGGAGGTAGTAAACCGGTTCCGGGACCAGCTAAAATCAAGGGTCAGTGAGTACAGGGGAGAGATCATCCAATACTATGGAGATGGCTGCCTCGCCATTTTTACCAATTCGGCTGATGCGGTGCATTGTGCCGCGATCTTACAACAGGATTTTCGCATAAAGCCACAAGTGCCGGTTCGAGTGGGTATTCACCTGGGAGATATCCTGGTTAATGAAGGAAATATTTTTGGCGATTGTGTCAATATCACTTCCCGGATTGAAAGCATCGGCGTTGCCGGTTCGGTACTACTTTCTGATTCTGTAAAAAAACAGATACAAAACAAACAGGGATTTGAGCTCAGCTCGCTCGGCAGTTTTGAATTTAAGAATGTTGCTGAACCAATAGAAGTATTCGCGCTGACCGGTCATGGTTTGCCGGTGCCGGAATACAGGGATGGCAATGGGAAGTTCAAGGAGCTGAAAACGGTCAAGTCGATTGCCGTATTACCTTTTGTAAACATGAGCAATGACGCCGACCAGGAATACTTCAGCGATGGGATTGCTGAAGAAGTGATCAACTCGCTGGCACATTTGAGCAATCTGAAAGTCGCAGGCCGTACTTCTTCGTTTCAATTCAAAGGCAAGAATGCCGACATACGGGAAGTAGGGAAAAAACTGGGTGTACGTTCCGTACTGGAAGGCAGCGTACGTAAGCAGGGTTCCCGTCTCCGGATCACCGCGCAGTTGATCAACGTGGAAGACGGATATCATATATGGTCGGAAAGATATGATCGTGAAATAGACGATTTGTTTGCCATTCAGGATGACATAGCCCTGTCAATTACAGAAAAACTGAAACTTACTTTGCTCCAGAAGGAACGCGAGCTGATTACCAAAACCTATACGCAAAACAGGGAAGCTTATGACCTGTATTTAAAAGCACGCTTTTATGTAAGCAGGCGTGGCATTTCCCTCGTCACCAGTATGCAATACTTTCAGAAAGCCATTGAACTGGATCCAGGTTTTGCGCTTGCCTATGCAGGTTGTGCGGATGCTAATTTGCTGATAGCAACTTATGGCCTGAATCATCCAAAAGAAGTGATGATACGGGCCCGGCAAATGGCCGAAAAAGCGATCCAACTGGACCCGAGCCTGCCGGAACCCTATTGTTCGCTCGGGTATTATTATGCCTGCTATGAATGGAACTGGCGGGAAGCCAAAAAGAATTTTCTCCGCGCTGTTGAATTGAATCCTGATTATGCCGAAGCGCATTACCGTTATAGCTGGAATTATCTCGCCTGCGTGGAAGGAAAATTTGATGAAGCCGAAAAACACGGGGAAACGGCAATAAAACTGGAGCCTCTTAGTTCTATTTGTTATGCTAACTATTCACTGAGTTTAGCCTTTGCAGGAAAATTTAAAGAAGCCATTACCGCCTGCCAGACAGGAATTGAATTAGATGCCAACTCGTTCCTTTGTCACCTGAGCGCTGGTAGCGTTTATACATCCCTGCACCGCTATGAAGAAGCGGTGCAATCATATGAGATGGCAATGAAACTTTCGAACAGGCATCATTTTGCATTAGGCCCATTGATCGTCACCCATTGTATTACTGGCAATTTCGACCGCGCACGTTCACTAATGGCGGAACTAAAAGAAAAATCAAAGACTGGTTATGTTGCCAACACGTTTGTAGCATTGGCTGCTTCCCTGCTCGAAGGGTTAGATACAGCATTCGATTATCTTGAAAAAGCTTATGAAGATCACGACCCCGTATTGCTAATGTTGAAATATGAATCGCTCATACCTTCCATACTAAGAGAAGATCAGCGATATGAACCATTCCTGGAAAGAATAGGGTTCCCCTAATGGCAGCTTAATGTCGCTCGCTCTTATCCCGTTTTTTTTACACTTGTTATAAACTCCGGCCAGGTACATCTGCATCTGAATTCAACACATTGATCTCTTCCAGAACATTTGTTTGTAGAATTCTTTGCTCAAATTAAATTAATCTATATCCATGTAAACGGAGAACAGGTTTGCATAACTTTTGTGGAGTATTCTTCCTGACAAAAGACCAAAACTATCATGCAAGAATTAAAACATCTGTCCCTACCTGAATTAATCGATCTCCTCGCCCTGCAAACCGGCGACTACATGAAAATGTTGAAATCAGGAGCAAGCAAAGACCAACTACAAATTTGCCGGGGCCTGATGACCCAAATCCAGGTAGAAATAGAAAGCAGGAAAGCAAATAAAAGTGCAAAAGGCCCGGGCCGTTCAGAAGAAAAGGATCAAAACACCGGCAAAGACAATCCCTGGAATTAAAATGCTTTCACGAGATAATTAATGTATCCATCTTTCAAAAAATTCCCAGGTCCGCAGCATCTGGTCAATACGCTGACGGTTATTCCCGCTGCGTGTTATTTCATGTGAAGCGCCGGGATGACGGACATATTCAACGGGGCGACCTAAAACTTTAAGGCTCCGATACAACATTTCCCCTTCTACAAAACCGGTTCGCCTGTCATTGTCGCCATGGAAAATTATATAGGGCGTAGTTATATTTTGCACATAGCTGATCGGTGATTCCCGCTGTAATATGGCCTTTGTTTCGGCCTGCCAGGGATATCCTCCAAAATAATTCGGCACAAGTCTCCATGCATTACCTTCTCCAAAGAATGTAGCCAGGTCATATACTCCACGTTGCGAACAGGCTGCCCTGAACCGGTGATCATGGCCAATGATCCATGCAACAAGATAACCGGCATATGAGCCACCTGTGACCAGCAGCCTGGACGTATCGGCCCATCCTTCCGCAACTGTTTTATCCAATGCTGTCAGGACATCGCTGGTTGGGCCCTTGCCCCAGTCATTGATGTTGCCGCGTAAAAATTTCTCTCCGTAACCACCGCTGCCTCTCGGGTTGCAGTATACAACGCCGTATCCTTTTCCACAAAAGAACTGGTATTCGTGCCACATGGATAACTCCCCCGGTCCCCACATGGAGGCAGGACCACCATGGATCTCAAGCAACAGCGGATATTTTTTGCCTGCCTCATAACCAACCGGCTTCATTACCCAGTATTCTATGGTCTGGCCCAATTCATTTTTGAAACTGTGCTTTTCAGGGATTGAAATTTGTTTTTGTAGCAGCCAGCCTTCATTAAATCCAGTAATTTTCCTGGTATTTGCCGCATTCATATCTGCTGCATACAACTCGGATGGATTGGTGATGGCTGTTTCTGCATAGACAAGCTTGCCACCAGCAATATCAAAACTCAACACACCCACATTTACATCCGTCAATTGCGTTACCTGCCGGGTCTTCATATCTAGCGTATACAGGGGAGCGCCTCCATTACTCTGTGCAGTGAAATAAATAGATTGATCGTCTTTACTCCAAATCAAATTGCCGACACTCCGGTCAAATGAAATATTGACCAGGTCTTTTTCCGAACCGTTTACTGGCAGTAGTGCCAATGTCGGTACAGATACGTATTCAACTTTATTATACCGGAGTGCGATCCATTTCCCATCATGTGACAGGGCTGCACCGCCATAGGACATACCTTTTTTACCGATCAGCTTGCGCATTTGACTTCCATCGGCATTTGCAGTATAAATCTCTGACTCCAGCGAACGGTCGGCATGCTGTGATGAATCTATATCGCCCGTTATGATCATTTGTTTTCCATCAGGTGTAAACTCGAGATTACTAAATCGATAAAAGCCGTGGGTCAGCGGGACCGGGTTAGCATTAGCCTGGACATTCACTATAAAAAAATGATTGAAGTTCAGGTCAGCAGATACGTCGGTCTCGCTCTGGAAATTCAGTTTATTCAAGACAGTTGCTTTCCTGTCGCTGGCATTCATATCCAGGTAAGCCCTTACTTCATTCAATGAGCCATCGGGGTTAGGACGAGCTGAGGAAGATGCCATTTGTTCATTTTGAGCAAAGCCAGGCTTTTCCATCCACCAGGAAGGCACCTTTTTACCAGGATTGATCAATGAATCTTTCATAAGTTCATTGCTTTTCACCGCAGCAGAGAAAATGATTTGTTTTCCATCGGGTGTCCACCTGGGCGAGGAAGCGCCATACCGGGATTTTGTCAATTGCATGGGCTCCCCTCCTGCCAGCGATAAAATGAATACCTGCGGCTTACTGTCTGCTGTTCTTATAAATGCCAGTTGTTTCCCATCGGGACTCCAGGCCGGTTGTGAAGCGCCTTCCTTGCTATAAGTGAGTTGTCGCGGAGTAGCACCCGGCTCAGTTGAAACCACCCAGAGCTGGTTGGTGTATTTGTATTCCCATTTGGCGCTGTCAGATTCCGGTTCTATGGCTGTTACGACAAATGCTGCCATTGTTCCGTCCTCCGTTAATGTAACATTGTTTATCGTTTTTATTTTCAGCATGTCTGTTACAGATATCAATTGTTTCCCGGTTTGGGCCCGGGAAACTATGACTGGAAGAAATGCCAGGATGATTAAAAGCTGACGCATGAATGATAATTGATGTTTGGTAAAATGAGTTTTCAATATTACAGTTTTAGTTCAAAAAAAGGATGATGGTGGCGTTGAATTTTATTTTTAGTGGCTCCATACAATGCCGGTAGCGGGCCCGGTACGCTCTAGCGGCAAAAGCCCACAGAGAGCCACAGAGGAAACACTGAGAGCCGCTGAGCTAATTTGTGAAAAGAATCTTTTTAGAATGTCAGATCTCATTGATTTCATCTCTGCGGTTCTCTGCGTATTCTCCGTGGTCCTCTGTGGCCGTCTTTCCGGGAACAAATAAACAATATTGCACGTCTGTTTATTTTCCTTACTTTAGGTCGTACTAAAATGATGTTTATGAAAAAAATGATTTTCTTATCAGCATTATTACAGCTGGTTTTTCTTTTTACATTCTGCTTTAGTTCTCATTCGCAGAGCCTGAGTTCTGAAGATATCAAGGCTCAGATGGTCAAAGACTGGGAAAGAGGTAAGGCCTATACCATCGATTATTTAAACACGATGCCTGCTAATAA
>DASSFT010000424.1:0-4215 GCA_035694045.1 Chitinophagaceae bacterium | reverse complement strand
GAATTGTTCCAGCTCGGTATATGCTTTATGGTGAAACCGGTAAAACTCGATAACCTGGTACATGATCACCGGCACGGCCAGTAGCAAATACACGTACCATTGTTTCACCAGGATAAAAGCGGCCAGGCTAAGTGTGATAAGCAGGAATGCTACTCTCAGTACAATCCGCCACTCAAAATTTTTAAATTTCATATTTGCTCAATCTCCTGTATAAAGCAGTCCTGGTAAGACCCAGCTCCTTAGCTGCCTTGGTGATATTCCCATTGTGCTTCTCAATTACTTTAAGGATCGTATTCTTTTCCACTGCGCTAAGTTTCATTTCCGCGGGCTCCGACTCATCGCTATAGGCTGATTCAATAGGAGAAAAGATGAGATCGTTTGCATGAAGTGTATTGTCATCGGCCATTATTACGGCACGCTCAATAATGTATTGCAATTCCCGGACATTGCCCGGGTAATGATGGTTCAACAATTTTTCCAATGCCTTGGTGTCGAATTCCGGAACGGGTTTCATGTATTTATTGCTGTACAAACGGGCGAAATGTTTGGCCAGCACGATGATGTCATTGCTTCTTTTACGAAGCGGCGGCACAATTATCTCTACTGTATTAATGCGGTAGATGAGGTCTTTGCGGAACCTGTTTTCATTAGCCAGTTCATTCAGGCTGGCATTGGTGGCACAGATAAGACGGATATCGATCGGTATCGGTTCATTACTTCCGAGACGGGTGACCTGCCTGTTTTGTAAAACGCTCAAAAGTTTTGCCTGGAGATGGAGCGGGATATTGCTTATTTCGTCAAGAAACAGGGTACCTCCATTGGCTGCTTCAAATCTTCCGGGCCGGTCTTCCCTGGCGTCGGTAAATGCTCCTTTTTTGTGTCCGAAAAGCTCGCTTTCAAAAAGACTTTCGGTCAGTGCACCCACGTCCACCTTGATATAAGGTTTTGTGTTGCGTAAGGATTGCTGATGAATAGCTTTTGCGATCAGGTCTTTACCGGTACCATTTTCTCCCAATATCAAAATATTGGCATCAGTAGGTGCTATCTTTTCAATCTTATAAAAAATCTGTTGCATGACTTCCGAGTCGCCCAACAGCTCTTTGCCTATAATGGAATCTGCCGTGGAAAAAGGAGTAATGCTGGTTTTGTTGCTCTTTCTTTTAAGTGTTTCTTTTATGGTGGTGATGAGCTTTTCGTTGTGCCAGGGTTTGACCACGAAATCTGCAGCTCCTTCCTTTAGCGAGCGAACTGCGAGATCAATATCACCGTAGGCTGTTATCATAATGACGGCGGCTTCGGATTTCATCTTCTGGATCTCTTTTAACCAGAACAGACCTTCGTTGCCAGTATTGATCGAGCTTGTGAAGTTCATGTCAAGCAGGATCACATCAAAGCTGTCTTTGGATAAATGCCAGCGAAGGTTTTCGGGATTTTTTTCCGTCACCACGTCTTTTACCTCCGTTTTCAGTAACAATCGCACGGCAGTCAGTACATCGGGGTCATCGTCTATTATTAATATGGAGGCATTTTTTAAAACCATGTTCACATGTAGTTAGTGATTAGTTTATTGGTTTATTAGTTGATTGGTTAATCAGGTACCAGCACAATCATTGAAATTTCGGAACCAATCAACCAGTCAACTGATCAACTAGTTAACCCTCTCTCGCTGCAAGTATACCATAAATACAAAGTGGTGGCAACTAATTTTTTAGAAAATACCCAGTTTGACAACTGTATCAAAAGCGGACAGTGATTGTATCATAAACGAACGTCTTCGTACTTCTCGGCCTTATAAATAATTGCTAACCAATAGCCGGGAGTCTGGCATATTTATCACACTGTGCCCATGGATTTTTGCAGGCATCAGCCAGACCTGTAACAAAAGCGGTTCTGGAACGCCTTACTGAAACGGTAAAAAACACACAAATTTCATATGGATAGAGTGCTTAAAAAAAGGAAATGGGGTAAAAAAAGACTATTAACCATTGCCGGCATCGTTGGAATTCTTGCGTTGGCTTTTGCCAGTTGGCGCCTTACTTCGGGCAAGAGCCGGTTGAATGTTGATACAGAGAGGATAACTGTCAGCGAGGTCAAGAAGGGACCTTTCCAGGAAACCATTCCTATCAACGGCGTAGTCATGCCGATCACTACTATCTACCTGGATGCACTGGAAGGTGGCCGTGTTGAAGAAAAATTTGTCGAAGATGGTGCCATGATGCAAAAAGGCCAGCCTATCATGCGGCTGAGCAACACCGATCTCGCCCTGAACCTGCTTTCGCAGCAATCAAGCGTATACAACACCTTGACCCAGATGCAGATTGCCCGTAATGCTGCCCAGCAGAATACCGTGCAAAAGCTTAACCAGATGACGGATGTTGAAAGCCAGTTGAAAGAGGCGGAACGTATTTATAAATTGAACAAAAGATTGTACGATCAAAAGGCAATAGGTCTCCAGGAATTTAAAAAATCAGAGAACGACTATACTTATTACGTAGAAAAGAAAAGGCTGACCGCACAGTTGCTCAAGCAGGACTCTGTTACCAATACACAGCAACTGGAACAGGCAAGACAATCTTATGAAGGTTCGCAAAGCGCCCTTAGCCTGTTTAAGAAAAAGGTGGGTGACCTGATCGTCCGGGCGCCGGTAGACGGGCAGCTGACATCACTTGACGCTGAACCGGGTCAAACCAAAAGACAGGGCGACCGGTTGGGACAGATCGATGTGCTGAGCGGATACAAGGTTAGGGCGGATATTGATGAGCACTATATTTCAAGAATTGTGGTCGGATTGAATGGCGGTTTCACATTCGCCAACAAGGATTATAAACTCGTTGTAAAAAAAGTATATACACAAGTCACCAACGGCCGGTTCCAGGTTGATATGGAATTTGTCGGCGAAGTACCACATGGTATTCGTCGCGGGCAGACGCTTCAAATACGGTTAGCCTTCAGTGACGAAGTGGAAGCGATTCAGCTGGCCAAAGGCGGTTTTTACCAGCAAACGGGCGGGAACTGGATCTTTAAAGTAAGCGAAAGCGGCAATACCGCCTACAAAGTGGACATACAATTGGGCCGCCAGAATCCGGACTACTATGAAGTATTGAGCGGTCTGAAGCCGGGAGATAAAGTGGTCACATCAAGCTATGAGAACTATGGAGACATGCAGGAACTGGTCTTAAAGTAAACCTTGACCTTATACCATAAATCAATTGCCATGAAACAAAAAGCTTTTTACATCATCGCGGTCATTTGCTGCCTGAGTCTTTTCTCAGCAGCAAGGCAGAGTGGGAAAAAATGTGACGGGACCTGTAGAAGCCTTCCCTCTAATTCCCCGAAACAAAATTCACCGAAAGCAAAACAGCGGGCAGATTATGCTATTTCTCCCCTCTCCTTTTTTATTAGCATTTAAAAAATAAGTATTTATTAAATAAACAACAATGATCAAGATTACCAACCTCGAAAAAGTTTATCGCACCGATGAAGTGGAAACAGTTGCCTTAAACAAACTCACGCTTGAAATTAAGGAAGGCGAGTTTGTGGCGGTGATGGGCCCTTCCGGGTGCGGCAAATCCACTTTGCTCAATATTGTAGGCCTGCTCGACGATCCCGATAGCGGAAGTTTTATGTTCAACGGCATCGAAGTAGCAAAATTCAATGAACGCAAAAGGGCTGATCTCCGCAAACGCAATATTGGTTTCGTGTTCCAGAGTTTTAACCTGATCGACGAACTGACAGTTTTCGAAAACGTCGAACTCCCGCTGATCTATACGGGTGTGAAAGGAGCCGAAAGGAAAAAAAGAGTGGAAGAAGTGTTGGATAAGATGCAGATCATGCACCGCCGCAACCACTACCCCCAGCAATTGTCGGGCGGTCAGCAGCAGCGTGTAGCAGTAGCCAGGGCTGTTGTGAACAAGCCCAAACTGATACTGGCCGATGAGCCTACCGGTAATCTCGACTCACATAACGGCAATGAAGTAATGCAGTTGCTTACCGAGCTGAATGAGCAGGGAACGACCGTAGTAATGGTTACACACAGCGAGCATGATGCCCGTTACAGTCACCGGATCATCCGCATGCTGGATGGCCAGACTGTTCTTGAAAATATAATGGTATAGCCGTGAGTGGTGAGTCGAGAGTCGTTAGTCGATAGTCCTTGAGTTGTTACTGAGGCTTCAATCCGGAACTCGTCACAACGCAGCTTAAAACTTACTACTT
>DASSFT010000423.1:0-9238 GCA_035694045.1 Chitinophagaceae bacterium | reverse complement strand
CGAAAGTAGAATTTGCCGAACCAACGCTGTTTGTCCATACGGCGCGATACCGCTTATTATTATCTGCAGTCGTTGCAGTAAACGTTAATGTACCATTTACAGCGCCATTAATATTTGTCCATGTAGTTCCGTTTGTGCTCTCCTGCCACTGAACCACAGGGGCCGGGACTCCAGTTGCTGCTGAAGTGAAGCTTACACTTGTATTTGCACAAACAGTCAGATCGCTGGGCTGAGTTGTCACCACGGGCGCACTGACGGGATCTGCACAATTGATCGAAATATCTTTTAATACAGGAGAATAGTTCACATCGGTTGTTGCAAGATCTGCCCTGTATTGAATATAACGTGAAGTAACATTTACCCAGGTTCCTGATGTGCTGATAGGATTGAATGCAGACCAGGTTCCATCCGGGACGGGAGTATTCCCTGTTCTAACAGAAATGCCAAGGCTGGTACCCGCAGGATTTTCACTGATCCAGTTAACCGCGCCCCAGGCTTTCGGTGATCCAGCATCCAACACTCGCGATTGGAAGGATCCGGGCGATGTATAAGGCGAAGCACGAATCCAATCTACTGTCAATACCCCGTCTACACTAGTATTCTGCACGTCGCTGATCTGGATATACATGTTTGAGGTAACAGCGAGGTCGATTGTTGCGGCTGGTGTTGCATTGCCGTCTACGAAAATTTGGAAATTATCAGCATTCCAGTTGATACGATAACGATGGGGTGATCCAAGAAGGTCTGTCCCTATGTTGATGGTTGTTCCATCAAAAGCCCTTGCATATAAATTACCATCTGGTGCACCATTCTGCCCGATGACCACCCAGGGAGCCGTGTTAAATGCCTGGTCATTGGTCAGACCGACACTTTGGAAAAACCCTAAATTGAATGTTGCTACAAATTCAATGGATGTACCCGGAGCAAAACTGTTATTGGAAAAGATCTGTGTTCCGTTTACAGTAACCGCACCACCGCTTACAGTAGTGGATCCCGGGTTAAACACACCAGTTCCCCAGTCTGAGGGAACTGTGGTACCTGAAAATTCTTCGATCAGTGCAGGTTTGAGAATAACGGCTCCGCCTCCATCGAGAGTTGTCAAGGTGTTGGCATCATGCGTGCCCTGGTTGAAATCCGCATCTACTACATCGCTTGCACATACTGTGGGCATCGTAAAGTTCAGCGGAGTGTTATTAATTGCAGGCTCGGTAGCTGTATTACCTACAAAATCTTTTGATGACACACGGAAATGATAAGTAGTCCCAGGAACAAGACCCGTTAAAACAATCGAATGGCTGGTCACGGGCGTATTATCCGTGGCACTCAGGTCCAGGTTATTGGCAACAATGCCATGATCGACTTTTGAATCTGAGCTTTCGTTAGTTGTCCAGGTTATAGTCGCTGAGAGGCCATCCGCATTAGGAGTGGCAACAATATTCGAAATAATTGGAGCTACGATGTCAACTATATAGGTTGCCACAAAATTGTTCTGGCCAAGAGGTGCATCAAAGAATGCATACTGAATTCCTTTTATCGTTTCAACAGTAAAATTGATAGAGTTGCCGTTTCTCGTGATAGAACTCAACTGGCCGTTTGAAGAATAAAGAGGCAACATAGTCTTTAAGTTTTCTGCGCCGCTGTATGCGAGTACAGAAAAACTTAACTGGTTATTATTCCACGAAATTGATCCGATAGCAGAATTATTACGTCCATCCAGCCAGTTCAGTGCCTGCCGGGCGGAAATAATAGGAACATGATTAGCTAAGGCAGCAGAAATAACGGCTGTTGAAAAAGTTGTATCCCGGTAATCATCGTGTGTTCCGAAAATGCCATAATATCCTTTGGGTCCAAGAGCATTAGCAAGCAACGTATTTACACCAACGTTATAATCCACGCCGTTTTCATTCACGAGTTGCGATACGCCCTGGTAAACATCCAGAATATCCCCGTTCAGGTCACCAAAACGCATCGGGATTCCCGAACCGGTAAACAAGCCCGGGCGGCCATTGATCCATTGCGGCGGCCAGTAATAATAGTCCATGCTATAGCGTATGCCATGCGAGAGTTCAACTTTAGCTTGAGTCAACCAGTCGCTCCACACGATACAATGGAAGCGGTGAGTAACTTGCTGGGGCAAGCTGGGGTAATTAGTATGAAAAGCGTTGAGCTGCGGTGTATAGCTGGCATCGAGATCCGCAAATGAAGTAAAATCATTGCAATTATTCTGCACATGTACACCCATATCAAATCCTTCGGAACTGTAGACTGCGGCCATGCTGTCTGTCAGGGGAATGCCCATGTAGAACCACGAAGTAGCACGGAAGTTTGTCCAGGTAGCAGTGCTCCCACCAACCGGGCTATTAGCTTTCAGTTTATTGAAAATATCTGTAGTTCCCGAAGCGGTGCCATGATCATCTACTGTATAAACGATCGCTGCCTTGTCGCCACCAGGCAAATACCAAAGTCTTGGTAAAGGTTTCTTCGTGAGGTTTGATTGTATAATAATATTTGCAAGCAAGCGCTGTTGCTCATCTGCCTGTGGAATTTGGACCTTGTCCATATCCAGGTAATCCGGGAAGAACTGGTCATCAGAACGTACTGGACCTACCCCGTCTGTTTCTACTCCGGCCTGGTCAGGATTTCCCTGGTGCGTATATACTATTGATCTTGCCAGGTCATACATAAAGGCGATGGCTTTACCACTACCCACATTTCTTGTTGATATAGCCGGGTTAGTAGTGGCAGTAGTAGCATCTGAATACAGTGTTGCAAGACTGATGGCGCCAGCGGTCAGGGTGTGCAGATCTGCACTTCCATGAAACTGTATTGTTTCATGTACGATGCCCAGCCCAGGTCCTGCGCCCGAATTAACCAGCAAATATTTATCATTCAATGTGCCAGTGGAAGCATTCAACCCGAATAAAGTATTCAGGTTGGCGTCAGGCCTGAAAGCTATTAACGTACCTCCCGCACTAACCCAATTGTTTAACATAGTAGCCCTGGAGCCGTCAACTGCCACTTCCCCAAGCACTATCACGTCATAATCGTTCAACAAAGTAGGTGTGATCGAGCTAATGTCTGCTGTTGCAAATTCATTTAATCCTTCCGCCCTCAAAATTTCAACGGGGTAACGGCTGAAAGGATTAGAAGTGCTGCTTATTACCAGTATCGGCCCGCCGGGTCCGTTCATTGGAGACTGGGGAGGAGCAAACTGGCTGGTAAACGTATAAACATAATTAGATGACAGTGCATTGTTGGAAAGATCCCTGATGAGTTGACCAGTGGTTCCACCTTTCAATGTAACTGTATACGTGGAAATATAAGAAAGGTTTGAAGATGGAGTGAGCGTAGCTGTTCGTGTAACGGTATTATAGCTTACAGTCGCAGGGATCAGAGTATTCGATGCATTCCTCAATTCAAACGTTGAAGCGTTTACAGTAGTTAAGTCTATCGGTTCATTAAAGACAACCTGCACTGACGAACCAATGTTTACATTCATGGCATTGCTCGTTGGAACAATTGATGAAACAAGTGGTGGGGCGATATCGGCTTCAATAAATACAACATCAGCCCAATAGTTGATCGTCTGTGAACTTTGATCAGGAAAAGCTGGAACCGGTGTGAATTTAAGTACGCCGTTATGTCCGTCTTCGCCTTCTGCCAGCCCCTGCAATGAACCGTTGATGACGGTCGAAGCAAAATACGGGTCGGTAAATGAATAAAATCCATCCGGGCTGAAATAGGAAACTATGTAAGTTGTATTCGCTGTAATACCGACCGGTACAGACAAAGCAGCTTCCTGCCAGCCTGAAGCCGTCTCATCAGTGAAAGTTACTTCGCCCAGCAGGGTCCCGGTACTTGTCCATAAATGACCCTTATGAGTTCCTGTGTTACCAGCACCTTTGTAAAAACGGAGTGCTGTTATACTGCCATCTGCAGTAGAACGGAATTTTGTACCAACTTCAACGCCTCCCTGGTTATCATTTTGAAGTAATACCGCAGGTGCATCCGTTGGTTGGAAAATTGTGATTGGAGGTGGCAGATTCGAAGAAATGTCTACGGTAATGTTATTAGCCGATCCGTCTGCGCCCAAAGCTTCTATATTTCCGCTATCATCAAATCCACGTACTTTAATCGTATAGGAACTATGACCGGAGGGTTTCCAGGAATAACTCCAATCGGTTGTTCCTGTAACCTGTCGCCATGTTAAACCATTATCAAAAGAAATTTCGACTGCAACTATTACACCACCACCCGGGTCGCTTGCAGTACCGGTAATAGTAATAGGAACATAGTCGGGAATTGTTTGAAGATGTGTTGGCGACGTGATTACAGAAGCCGGCGCCAATGTATCGGTGGATTGGGCAGCCGGAGTCAACCCGGTCATTAAGGTTGCCGGCTGTACTCCCATATCCGCCAGTAAATTGACAGTTGCCTGTTGCATATCCTGGCTCGGTGCCAGGTTACCACCATCATGATCGTTGTCCAGGCCCCAGGCCCATTGAATCGTACCTGCACCAAATACCAACGCACCACTTGCATGACGATAAAGAGATAGTTTATGTGTCTGTCCGCTAACCGTTGTGCTGGACATCGTGATACGTCCTGCGGGATAGCTTTCAGGGTATTGTTCAAAATTCCATTCATTGCCCAGGGTTCCATTGGGAAATGTTGCTATTTCGCCATTGTTGAGTGCGGCAACGCCTGTAGATCGCCAGAAACGAAGATTTTTATAGGTGGAGGGTACTGAGATAGAGCCTGTACCATTTCGCCAACTGATCTGTCCTGACAAAGCATTTTCAGGTTTACAACCACCAGAGCCGGGATAATTGCATCCCTCTCTCCATAATCCTGTCCACACGGGAGAAGGATCACATTTTTCGCCGCATATGGCTTCTCCCAGGGAACCTTCTTTATAACAAACCAATGTTCGGTAAGATGTGTTTGATCCGTCGGTACTATTTTCCCATCTTGTTTTCCAGTAAATTTCATTGCCGCTGAAAAATGCCAGGTGAACACCGGCACTGCGGGCTGCTTCTACATTCGTCCGTTGCTCAGCCGACCAGTACTCATCATGACCAACAGATAAGAATGCTTTATGATTCAAAATAAGACCACCTGCCCTGGCTGCATCCACGTTCGTTGTGTAAGTGACATCGTACCCATTTCTTTCGAGGAAACGTATCATCGGGTATTCTGCGTTGAAAAGCCAGTCCTGGGCAATACCGCCACCACCGCCACCATTTCTGGTAATGAAGGGACGGTTATAACTTACTTTCGTTGCGTGTCCGTTGGGATAGTTGGTTGTTCCAACATACAAACTGTTTCCACCGTAAACATTATAGGCTTGCCAGGTTGCGTCAGAAGTCTGGAAAAACATATCCGAATGACTGGCATCATCTCTTACGATAAAAGCAATATGACTGGCACCGCCATTATCGGTGCGTGTAAGTTTTGCAATATAAATTCCCGATACAGCATTGGAAGGAACACTCCAGCTGGCAGATTCAGCCCAATTACCGCAATCAACAAGTCCTGTTTCCAGATCTGTTAATGGGTTAGGTTGTGTTTGGGGTAATGTGGCTGTGATAGTACCGGTGCCAACTTTTCTTGCACCCATGCCATTGTAATATCCGAGCCTGTAGATATCGATCGTATAAGCAGCGGCATCTGTATTTATTTTGAAATGCACCGTCTGCCCTTTGTTAACACTAATGTCTGTTGCGAAACCTTGTATGCTTAGATCACCGGCGCCTGCAATATCCCATTCCGAAGAAGGGTTACCGGTAAGATTGTTTTCGATTACGATGGGATTTTGAGCATACAATAATCCCGATGCTACTAGCATGAATAGTAATAGCAGTTGTCTTCTAATAGTAAGGTACCTGAATCCGCGTGGCATGACCGACCAGTTTAATTGATTAAATGGCTTGTTCAGGATCTAGTTGGAAGTTTTTTAGAAAGGATATTATTCTTCTCTCTTCAGGAAGGATATTAATCTCGAGGGCTTAAAGAAGGATATTTCGTTAGTGGTTTAGAGGATAATAGACAGTCGGCTTTGTAGTATACGGGGAAACCGTTACAGCTCAAGGAAATTGAAGTAATAGAGCGTAAAGTAAAATAAATTACCCCGTATTTAAAAATCCATAGTGAAAAAAAAACACGTGTTTGTGAGATTAGTGTTAATTTATTGTCTGTCAGCCAAATGCGTTCTAAATTTTAATTGCTTTTTAAGCCAACCAAACGTGCCTATTTTTCGCTGTCAACATCCCTAATAAAACGGATCACTCCGTCCATAAATACTTTCTGATCGTCCCACATACTCAGGTGGCTGCCTTCAGGACAAAATAAATAATGACCTTTTTGAACCATCTTACTTTGTTCTTCCATCGCTTTCGGATCCATTGTATCGTATTTCGCACCGATCATCAACGTCGGTACTTTGATTTCTTTCAGCCTTTTTTTAATATCCCAGTTCACCAGGCGTCCACTGGCGCCAAACTCGGAAGGTCCCTGCATCATCGTATAGATCTGCTTAGGTATTTTCGATGACCCAAAATGGGTAAAGCAACGAATCACCGGTTCAGGCCAGGGATCAAGCCGGCAAAAATGTTTTGAATAGAAATTCGGCATTAGCAACTCTTCGTATCGTGGATTCTCAAAATCTCTTGCCTTTTCTATTGCCATGATCTCGGCAAAGACAGCCGGGTCCATTTGTTTGGCCAGTACATCGTAAGCGTATTTGTTGTAATCGGGAATACTGGCAACCATGTTGGCCACGATCAATCCTTTCATGTTGTCCTGGTACTTCAGGGCATACTCCATGGCCAGCATTCCACCCCAGGAATTGCCCAACACATAAAAATTATCTTTTCCTGCACCAATCGCTTTTCTTACCTGCTCCACTTCCTCCACGAATCGTTCAATAGTCCACAGGCTGCTATCGGAAGGCTGGTCACTATTCAACGATCCTAACTGGTCGTATTCATAAAATTCAAAACCTTCCCTGGGAAAAAAGCTTTCAAAACATTCCACGTACTCATGACCCATCGCGGGTCCGCCATGTAACAATAAAACTTTTATCCGCGGATTGTTACCAAATCGCTTGGTCCAAACCCGGAATGTGCCGACGGGAGTTTGAACGGGTATCATCCGGATGCCGGCAACCTGCACACCCGTATCACCATAGTTAAAATATTCACTTACGTGCATGGTGCTATCTGCAGGAGAAGTAGTGCCGGTGCCGGGAGAATTGGTGCAGCAAACGATCGATAGAACTGTTGAAAAGAAAAGCAGTATTCTCATACTTTTTATTTGCTACAAAAGGTAATTATTTATTGCCGTAATTTGGACACCCAAACAATTGGCTTATGAAAAAACCGGCAACACTGTTATCAATTTTCATTTCTCTTTTTGTATCCGGACAAACCAAATCTGATTCTATCCAGCTTGTCAGGAACACCGTTGGGTTATATGACCTGGAATTTACCGATGCTGAAGCCGATTCAATGCTGGCACAATTGCGTTTCAACAAAACGCTTTACAAAGGGATGCATCAAACGCTTCCGGCTAACGACATTCCTTATCCATTTGCGTTTAATCCCCTGCCATTTGGTAATTCTATCCCGTCCAACCAGCAAAAGATTAATTGGCAGTTGCCAAACATTCCAATGCCAGCCAGTGAAAATGAACTCGCATTTTATTCACTTTCCCAACTGGCTTCCCTGATAAAAAACAAAAAGATCAGCTCGGTAGAACTCACCCGGTTTTTTATCGGGCGGTTAAAGAAATGGGGCGATACACTTGAATCTGTCGTGACATTAACGGAAGATCTCGCCATGCAACAGGCAAAGCAGGCAGATGAAGAACTGAAAAAAGGAGTTTACAGGGGATTACTGCATGGTATTCCTTATGGGTTAAAAGATCTTTTCGCGGTCAGGGGTTACAAAACAACCTGGGGCTCGGCACCCTACAAAGACCAGGTGATCGATGAAGATGCGTTTGTATACGAACAACTGAGAAAAGCCGGTGCGGTATTGTGCGCTAAACTTTCATTGGGTGCGCTAGCCAATAACAACAAATGGTTTGGTGGTGAAACAAAGAATCCCTGGAATCTCAAACAGGGATCAAGCGGCTCGTCGGCTGGTTCTGCAGCTTCTGTTGTCGCGGGATTGTTGCCGTTCACGGTCGGTACAGAAACGCTGGGATCCATTGTATCTCCCTCAACCCGTTGCGGCGCTACTGGTTTACGCCCAACGTTCGGTTCCATAAGCCGCTCCGGGGCAATGGTCCTTTGCTGGAGCCTGGATAAAGCCGGCCCTATTTGCCGTAGTGCCGAAGATGATGCAATCGTTTTTTATTATCTCAAGGGAACTGATGGTAAGGACCCGGGTGCGGTTGACCACGCATTCAACTATGATCCGAAGGCCGAGATTAAGAAACTGCGGTTCGCTTATGTCGAAAATTATTTCAGCCGCCTGCCAAAAGATGCACCCGAATGGAAAGTGATTGATTTCTACAAGTCACAGGGGGTCGATGTCACACCCGTAGCTTTTCCAGACTCCGCTATGTATCCTTACAATCTTATCAGCATTGTGTTGAATGCGGAATCAGCTGCGGCATTTGACGAACTCACCCGCACCAACAGGGATGACCTTGTAGAACGTCAGGATAGAAATTTCTGGCCTAACAGCTTCCGGGCCGCAAGGATGATTCCTGCTGTAGAATATATCAATGCGAATCGCTACCGCTATAATCTCTGCAAAAACATGTACGATTTCATGAAAAACTACGATGTATTGATCGTCCCCACCTTTAGCGGCAGGCAACTCGCGATAACAAACCTGACAGGAAACCCGGTTGTTTGTATGCCTATCGGCTTTAATAACAGCGGAAGTCCCCTGAGTATAACATTGATCGGGAGATTATTTGATGAAGCCAGTATCTTAGCGGCCGCAAAAGTTTTCCAGGATAAAACGGATCATAATAAAAGACATCCTGCGAAATTCATGAATTAAAAAAAGGAATTTTTCGATTAAAACAACTATTGATGAAAAAAATGCTGCTGCTCCCCCTCATTACTGCCTTACTCCTCTCGTGTTCGCAAAAAGAAGAGGTCGATCTGCTTGTCTATAACGCGACGATCTATACCGTGGATTCTTCCTTTTCAACCGTGGAAGCAATGGCACTGCGAGATGGAAAAATAGTTGCAACAGGTAAGTCAAATGAACTGAACGAT
>DASSFT010000422.1:0-2271 GCA_035694045.1 Chitinophagaceae bacterium | reverse complement strand
TCAAGCAGCACATATCAGATAAACTTCACTATCCCTCGATAATTTTGCCACTTCTTCGAAAAGCGTGATCTGTGCTTGATAGTCCAAAACTAGGAAGGGCTCACATTCACCTCCCGATAGCTATCGGGACACCACTCCCGGTTAGAGATCACAAATCTTCACCGCCTTCTTCAGCGCTGCTATTTTTTCCTCGTTGTCTTTCTGATCGGGAACGAACTCCTGGGCCACATAGTCTTTGAACCCGGTTTCCAGTATCGCTTTCATGATTGCCGGGTAATACAGTTCCTGTGTCTCATCGATAATATGCCTGCCGGGAACACCACCTGTATGGTAATGTCCAATATAGTCCTTGTTGTCTTTTATCGTACGTATGACGTCACCTTCGTCGATCTGCATGTGGTAGATATCATACAATAATTTGAAATTGGGGGAGCCGATGCGCTTTACAAGTTCGACGCCCCAGGGCGTGCGATCACACATATAGTCTTTATGGTTCACCTTGCTGTTCAGCAATTCCATTTGGATAATTACATTGTTTTGTTCTGCCAGGCCCATGATCTGCTTGAGTCCTTCCACGCAGTTTTTCAGTCCTGTCTCATCGTCCATCCCGTTCCTGTTGCCGCTGAAGCAGATGAGATTTTTATAACCCGCTTTGGGAAGCAGGGGAATTGTTTCGTTGTAGTCTTTGATAAGGCTTGCGTGAAAATTCTTATTGTTCCATCCTTCAGTCAGGCTCACTTTACCGGCTATATAGCACATCGAACAAAATATTCCGTGTTTTTGAAGAGTAGGCCAGTCTTTCGGGGCGATAAGATCAATAGCACTGAACCCGATTTTTTTAACAGCCAGGCATAATTCCTCCAGGGGTAGAAAATTATAGGTCCACTGGCAAACGGAGTGGTTTATATTGCCTTTAAGTTTATAGTTATCTTCCAGGGTTTCTTTATTTGTAAATGAAGATAATAACGGTGCTGATGCTGCAGTCAAAGCTCCTGCGGCTAAGGTTTTCAGGGCATCCCTTCTTTTAGGTTTGTTCATATAGCATTAGCGTTGAGTGAAGTTACGGTTAAAATAAAACATTGTCAGCCGCCCGTCCTTTTTTTGTCTTTGAATAACATGACAAAAAATAGCAATACAACAAAGGCTATTCCCGCAGGTACCATCCAGATACTTTTCCAATTGGATACTTTGTCAACGGTATAATAATCTTTTACATAACCTGAAAGCAAGGTGCCAATCCACATGCCCACACCATAGGTGGCCATGGTGATCAATCCCTGCGCTGAACTTTGGATTTTTACATCCGCCTTGCTATCGGTATATATCTGGCCGGTAACAAAAAAGAAATCAAAACAAACACCGTGTAGCACGATGCCCGCGAACAGCATCCAAAGTCCCGGACCTGCATCGCCGTAGCCAAACAAAACAAAACGAATAGTCCAGGCGATCATGCCGATGGCGATCATCCATTTTACACCCAGTCTTTTGAAGAAAAATGGAATAGCCAGGATGAACAGCGCCTCAGAGACTTGTCCCCAGGTCATATTGCTGGTTACGTTTTTCATTCCAACCTCGGTAAGGAACAGGTTGGTAAAGCTGTAATAAAAGGACAGCGGAATGCAGATCAGTATTGACGATATAAAAAAGATGACAAAATCTTTATTCTTGAAAAGCACGAGGGCGTCAGCTCCCATTACCTGCGCAAAGGTTGTTTGCGTCCCTTTGGCTTTGGGAGGTGTGTCAGGCAATGTAAAACTCATCAGTCCTAAAACGGCCGATGCGACCGCTGCAATAATGAATGTGGTTGCCAGTTGTTCAGTGGAAATTTTAAAAACCCTGTCGATCATATATCCTACCACTATCCAGCCAATAGTACCCAGGAAACGCACGGAAGGAAATTCCCTGCTCGGGTCATTCATCTGGCGAAACGCAACCGAATTGACCAATGCCAGAGTCGGTGCGTACATCAATGAATACAGTAACACGATCCAGTAGAAGAACGATGGGTTGTCAATTTTTGACAGGTAAAACAGCAAAGCAGCCCCGATAATATGCAATACTCCTAAAACTCTTTGTGCGGAAAAGAATTTATCGGCGATCATCCCGACAAAAAAAGGAGAGAAGATGGTTGCGATTGCCATGGCGCTGTAAGCGGCACCAACCTGTACGCCCGTTGCATGGAGGACTTTGTCAAGATAAGTTCCCATCGTTACATACCAGGCTCCCCAGATAAAGAACTGGAGAAACATCATTACCGATAATTGAACACGG
>DASSFT010000421.1:0-3543 GCA_035694045.1 Chitinophagaceae bacterium | reverse complement strand
GATAGTTAAATTCACGGGCTGAACGGAGCTATTGTCTATTGCAGAAAAGGTAATGGTAATTGTTCTCTGATTGATCGGTTGGTTAGCAGGTGAAAGAGTGATCTTCATTACCGTGTTCCCCGGAGTTCCCGATGTTTTGTCCAATTGCAGCCAATCCACAGCTGGCGAAATTGTTGCCTTCCATTGTACCGTTGAAATAATAGTAAGGGTATCATTGCTGCCGTCGATGCTATCGAGCATCATACTATTCTTACTGATCAACAGAGACTGTATAGGTTTACTAATAATATCGTGCTTATGACATGAAATTAATGTTAAGAGCGAGATGCTAACAAGAGATACAGTTGGGAAAAGGAACCTGAACTTCATTACCGTTTCAATTTTACTCGGGAGAGAAACGGAACGAGCCCATTGGCCGTTGCCCGGCGATTTCCCCAGCGTCACATGCTGCCTGGTTTTTTATTGAACGACAATACTATGCAAAATGAATATCACCGGAATAGGGGAGATAATAAATAGAAGATAACCCACTCAACCGGGTGCACGGATATTTGAAATATCGCCACGGATGCACGGATATTTTATATAAATGCCATTATCGAGGACTGGTATTACCAGCTCCGTGTATCCGTGGCATATTCTCTCTAAAATTTAGGCAGTATCCGGTCCAGCAGCCCACCAGTACTTCCCATCCCTTTTCCTCCGCCAAGCATACCAATTAAAGATCCAAGACCAGCTGTTAAACCAGCACCCGCGAGAATCCCACCAAGTCCGCCCAATGCCCCGCCACCTGAACCACCACTGCTCCCTTTTCTTGAAAACATCTTTGCCAGGAGTATCGGTCCTGCTATTGCGATCAATCCTTTGAATAAAGTGCCTGTATTGATGCCAGCCTTCTGCATTTTTTCTTTTATGCCTGAAAGAAATCCGGGCTCTTCAACGCCTTGCGCCGGGATATCTGAGGTTTTTACATTGTCTGCGAACTGGTTTAAGAGAGAGAATTGCTTTTCATCAACGCCCAGCTGTTGAGCAACCCTATAAACATATTGGCTTTCCTCTTCGCTATAATTGGAATCCGATTTGGCAAAGGCGATTAAGTCGGTAATTAGCGAATACTTCAATTGGCTATTTTTAAGAACATCCAACGATTGTTTCAATTCCTCACCTGAAATTTCTTTTGCCGCTTTAAGAACCCTTTGTTTTTGTTCTTCCGGGAGACCCGCCGCCTCGCACAATTTCGTTATGTAACTCAGCTCCTCCGGGCTTGCCTGCTTGTCCGCAGTTGCAATGGATGCAATCGCCGCCAGGTATGCAGCCTTCTCCTGGTCTGAATGACCTTCTAATATGGATTCGGTCGTCAACGCTTCATTTTTTTCCATGACTAGTAATTTTAGAAGTTAGAAATATTGTTATCCGCGATTTTAGAAATGGACTTATAGAAATAAAAACTGGTGAACGACAGTTGACCGATAGTGTGAAAGGTGGTTTGGCCAAACAACAGCTAAGACCAGTAACCCTCTCCAGGTGAGTGTTTCAAACGACACAACAAAGGAACGAAAAATTAGAGTGTCAATTGAGAATAACGCTGCTTCAAACTGGCTTTTTTTTCCACAATAGAAAAATGAGAATAAAGACAAGGTCGACCGAACGGCGATTTTTTTATTGCAGTATCCGCATGCGGTAAGCATTCATTGCAGTTTTACCCAACTTCTGTATTAGCTGATAGTTCGCGACTATTCCCACCGGCGCACCAATAACAGGTACGAGCTGCGCCATTTTAGCAAGATCAATATAATCCCTGTACTCTTGTTGAAAATCTCTCCAATTAAATTGCTCCATATCATCCGGAAGATCTTTAGACCGATCTTTCCAATCTACCATTTTTAGATAGACTTCTTTCCTGTGAGAATGGCTTGAAAAAGCTAACTCAAATATATGTAAGATGTATACTCTTTCTTTATAGTCTTTAACATCATACCCATACAACGATGCGATATCAAATAACAACTTTATCTTGATTCCGATTAAAATAGGAAAATCAGCCAGTCCAAGCAGGAATCCCCCTGCTCCCGTTATTCCGCCTTCCACAGCTGCAGTATTCTTATACGCTTTTATCCTCTCCTGCACAGCAGTTTCACGGACTTCCAGTGATTTATCCAACAATGGTTTTGCCGTTGTATATTTTGCACCGAATAACACCCCACGAATCATTTGTTTTATTGCGGTTGTTATGGCGACATGTACCTTCTCGGGTATCCATGAATTGATCCTGGTTTGAACACGTTTTGACAGATTATTTAGCAAAGAAGGACGACGGACCATTTGCTTTTGCCAGGCTACTAATTCAGAAAGAGCCTCTTTTTGATACTTTTCCATTGACGCCATTTAGCAATTGGCTCAAAGTTACTTAACTGTATACAGCGGTGAACCTTTAGCAGGTATTTGAACAGTAAAATAAGACTGGGTTAGATGCAGATTTTTCATTTTGGTAAGGTCCCTGTACCTCTGTTGTGTCTCAAGTGACGCCTACATTTGTTTTTAACCACTCAGCGAAAAACGTTATTTTGATCCGGCGGGTGGATTATTTTAGCCCTTTATGCACCATTTAAGAAAGGGGCTCGTTCTCCTGCTGACATTCACATTATGTTATTCTGTTATCTGCTCACAGCCGCCCATCTACAGTGGTGGCGGTTTTTCGTTAAAGGTGCTAAATGAAAAATCGGAACCTGCCAACGGAGCCGTTGTAGAATTACGAAGAGATAACAAACTGGTCAAGGTTGCCATAGTCGATTCAAACGGGGTTGCCAACTTTGAAAAAATCGATAACGGCGACTTCACGTTTTTCATTACAAATACGGGGTACAAACAGCATACGACGGCAATTTATCATTTCCCATCCAACGAGAGGACCGTAAGCATTACACTGGAAGTATCCACGATCACTTTGGAGGGTGTGAATGTGGCCTCGCGGAAACCATTTATCCAGCAGCAACAGGGCAAGACCATATTGAATGTAGAGGCCTCACCCACTTCGGCCGGTTCAACCGTACTTGAGGTATTGGAGAAATCACCGGGTGTAACGGTGGATAGGAATGGTTCTATTTCTTTGCGTGGTAAAGCAGGTGTGCTCGTGTTGATAGATTCCAAGCCGACTTACCTGTCAGGTGCAGATCTCAACAATTTATTAAGCAGTATGAGTTCATCCCAGGTGGAGCGGATAGAATTGATGACAAATCCACCAGCCCAATATGATGCAAGCGGTAACGCCGGAATCATTAATATCATTACCAAAAAAAACAGGCAAAAAGGATTTAATGGATCCTTTACTGTTTCGGCCGGCCAGGGCGTCTACCCAAAGAACAACAATAGCGCAGTATTGAATTTCCGGACCGGTAAGATCAATACTTTTTTTAATTATAATATTAACCTCGTCAAATATCTCACTGATCTTTATGCATTGCGGAAATATTATGATGGCAATGGGTCTTTGACCGGTGTATTGGATCAACCAGCCTACTTTTCCGGAAATTTCATTAATAATAC
>DASSFT010000420.1:0-2368 GCA_035694045.1 Chitinophagaceae bacterium | reverse complement strand
GACACGCGGTTCATTAAACGGGTAGACCTTCAGTATGTAATGACCTCCGGCTGACAGATCAAGATCAGCTAAATCAATACTTATCTTATTCATGCCATGCTCCAGTGTTACCTCTGGCAGGTTCTTTACTTCTTTGCCATCGTTGTCAACATCAACAATAACATAGCGAAGTTTCTGAGTACCATAATCATTTGTAAATGAAAATCTGAATGCACGGTTTGCGATATAATAGTTGCCATTCACCAGCAACTTCAATTCACGATAGCTGTCATTTGGTACAGGCTTCTCCGGTTCCTTACATTGCACCGTGAACTCCCATATCTCCGATTTGGAAATAACGACTCCCTTCTCGTACGCTACTACCTGCCAGTAATAAGTTTTACCTTCTTTTAATTCAGGGTTAGCAGATGGATAATTGATAGTAGTGGAAGAAATATTATCCAGTAACAATAGTGGTGTTTTCATTAACAGATCTGCTACCCCCTCTCCCGTCCTTTTTTCAGTCAGCAACAAGCGGAACCGCATGGCGGCACTAAAGGGTAAAGGCGGTTGCCAGCTCAGAACAGGCCTTTTATTACAGATGGAATCTCGATCTGCAGGGTTTAGTAGAGTCAATGGCACAAGAGGCTGTATATCCCCATCAAAACAAGTTTCATATTCATTGAAACGTGATTTATCGAGCGGTACAAACCGGAAACAAAAATTATAATCTCCTGGTGGCAAGCCCCGAGTTTGGTTAGCCATCGCGCCATAGGACCCGGGTGAAAACCGGAATGAACTATTGCTGAAAACCGATTTGGGAAAATTGTTTAACCCGGGATTAATTGTAACACGCGGAGTGATCACCACGACGACAGGTCCGGCGGAATTTTCTTTTACCGTAATAAATACAACCCCGTCTATTTTCTCTGTTCCGATATTCTGCACCTGGAAATTTCCCAGTCCATCAATGCTGCGACCATACAACTCCGGCAAAAAAGTAAAATTGACCTGGGCTCTCATCGCTGTTGCCAGGCTAAAAAAACATAAGGCCGTTAAAATAATTTTTTTCATACTTGTCTTTTAAAACCTGTAATGAACCGATGAACTTATATATACCTGGTTGGCCAACTCTTTCCTGGTGACCTGTATGGCTTTTTTCCACGTGGCATCAATATCTATCTCCAACCTTTTAAACATTGTCCCGCCCACCTGTTGCCGCAGTCCTATTTGCTTGTTCCACCCGGTATTGGAATAAAAACCAACACCGCTGTTGAATCTTATGGAGTTCCCAGCAGCATAGGAATAACCTATTTCCGAGTTAACAAAAGATGTATTGAAATAATAGTCTTTGTTGTCAGACTGATTGACAAGCAATGTCAATGTCAATAAGTTCTTTTTCAATAAAACCGATGAAGAATGTGTGACCAACCATGTATTACTTCCATACTGGCTACCGGTCAACATGGGAATATCAAATTTTTGCCTTGAGAGGCTTGAATTGTTCATTATCTTTTTTCCATCGATGCGGAACACGTATCCAGCATCGCCCTGCAGGCTGAAACTGCTCCCATGTGTGTTACCTCCGTTTACAAAATTGTTGTTGAAGGTGTACGTATTGCTTCGCATCGAGATACTAAAGCGGCTGTTCCTTTTTACACGATAGCCTAGCTGGACATAATTAGAAAAATTGTTGTACGTAGATTTTTTCGAAGGATCAAAATGCTGATTCCTGAAATCGGTTTTGTAGCGTACTGTTAGTTTTTGTCTCAGAAACCGACGGCCAAGGTTCAATCCAACCCGTGTTTCACCTCGTCTTAAGAAAACATTACCCGGGTTATTATAGCCAAGTCCCGTCTTTCGCAGGGAGAGTTGAACGTCTGTGTTCAAAATATTGCCGTCGTAATCTATCGCTGCCGCATAATTTGATTTACCGTTGGTACTAAATACATCGCCGAAGGCATTATTCTTCGAAACTGAGCTATCATCGGAAAAATTATTACGGTAAGATCCAAAAGACCTGGAAAGATCAATCGATAATTTTTGTCCGGGCGCAATTTCCATTGAAGATTGCCATGTAATGATTGCGTCGCGGCGTGACGGACCTGATATATACCCGGATTGAAGCATGGCCGGGTCAGACCTCAATAAATCCTGCGAAGCGTTGAAATCAAAAAAGTTCAGCGAAATGGATTGCTTCAGGTTACTGTTCCATCCCGATCCGAACTTCATACCCGTCAGCCTGGAATATTCGTTGGAGCCAAAGCTATTCAGACCAGCTTGCTGCCAATGATTGACATTGGAAGCGCCTGTACCATAAATAAACCCTGCGGAAGACCGTTTGTTGGTAAATTCCGCATTCATCCCATTATTCATTATACTTTGCAGG
>DASSFT010000419.1:0-2769 GCA_035694045.1 Chitinophagaceae bacterium | reverse complement strand
ACGAATGCCTTCGAGCAAAAAAAGTTCATGGTCCAAACGGTCCTTCTCCATTTCGTTTGAATAGAACTCTTTTATTTTATCTCTTTCCATGAGGTGAAGTTAAGAAGGATTGGCATTTTACTCTCTTCTTATGAGAGGTTGATAATCGAAGTAACGATATTTGGCAGGTAGCCAGATTGCATCTGAAATCTTTCTGGTGTTTTTTCCAGTAATATGATTGTGAATAGTTGCTGTTGATTTAAATGGTTTGTGCCAGTCATTTTCCACTTCGATGGATTCAAGAGTGTCTAAAGTCAGCCGGTCCCATTTTAATTCGGTTGCATACCCCGCACCCATGGCAATATAGTAGCTGACTACCGTATTGTTTTTGAAATTAAATGTTGGGTTTGGGAGATCAACTGGTTCTGTAACAAACCGGTTTGACCTTTTATCAAACATGTAAATGTTTACTCCATTTTTCAAACCCGTACCGGCGGCAGCATAGAACTCGAGGAGTAGATCCGCCTGTTTATCGCCGTTCAGATCCATAAGCGTATCTCTTCCATGTATGGCGGCATAATCAGCACTATCTTTTAACCTTGCGAGTAGTATGGCCGCCTTCCCTTCGATAGTTGTAGAATCCAGGTGTTGAAGAATATCCTCGCGTAATTTTTTTGTTTCAACCAATAAAGAGTCCAGGTCGGGCGCTTTTCGGATAGCCGTATCCTTTATTTCGATTTTTTCGGTTGTGTTTTTTTGCGCGGGATCTTGGCAGGCCATGAGGAGGGATATACCAAAAAACAACATCAGAAGATATTTCACGGATTGCCATACCATATCCTGAAGATAAGTTGGGAATGAGTTTGTGAGTCTACGCAACCAGGTGTATTATAGGCAACCAGGGGTTTTTAACAGTCACTTAAATAATTTTTGACATGCTTGTAAATCGAATTATATTTGCAACACGGTAGCAAAAATTGTATAGCAACCCCTCCATAAAAAGATCTGTTGCAGGAATATTACTCCTGCTTTTCGCGGTAAGCATTGTGCCCAAGCAGTTATTGCATGATGCTGTAACTGGTCACAAACACAGCTACATAAAACTGGATGGGTCAGTAAATGTACAGGCATCTAAAAACGGCTTCCAGTGTAACTGGAGCAATGATGTAGTTGAATCGCCTTTTACAGACGAACCTTCTTTTCAGTTAGATCATCCCGGGAAAACTTACTCGCACGAGTTCAATATCTACATTCTTACTTATTATTCGGCCCATCATTTCTTTTCCTCATTACGGGGTCCACCCGCAAGAGCCTAGGGTCCCAAACGGGATACTCCCTTGCTTATCGTGTTTCTTAATTAGGGCTGCTGAATTTTCCAGCCTGTGCCCGTAAAAATTTTAAAGTAATGAGGACAGTTAATAAATGGTTTTTGATCATCTGCTTTTCTCTTTTTTGTCAAGCTGTTTCAGCGCAAACAGCCGGCAATGACAATGGGAGGATCCAGTTAAAGTTGAATGGAACGCTTTCAGGCAAAGTGGCCGATGCCCAGACGAAACAGCCCCTTGCCGGTGCATCCGTATATGTGTATGAGGCAAAAGTTGGCGCCGCTGCCAACAATGAAGGAAGTTACCGTATACAGAATCTTCCCGACGGAAAATTTACAGTGGAAGTAACTTACCTGGGTTATAGTCCCGTGACAGAAATAATCGATATCCATGGGGAACTGCAAAAGGATTTTTTATTAAGCCCAGCCGTGGTAGAGAACCAGGGAGTGACGGTGACAGGAGTATCTGGCGCCACCCAGGTCAAAAAGACTCCGACACCAGTTACCATTCTCCGGAAAGACAATTTTTTGAAAGAGGCATCAACCAACCTGATCGATGGTCTCAGTAAAACACCCGGAGTATCACAGATATCAACCGGCCCGGCTATCTCAAAACCCTCGATCCGCGGGCTCGGGTATAACCGCGTGGTGGTGATCAATGATGGAGTGCGGCAGGAAGGACAGCAATGGGGAGATGAACATGGGATAGAAGTAGACGAATACGGAGTGAATAAAGCGGAAATACTAAAAGGACCGGCTTCGATTATGTACGGAAGCGATGCATTAGCGGGAGTCGTGAATTTCATCTCGGTAGTTTCACCGCCACAGGGAATGATCAGGGGTAGTATATTGGCAAACTATCAAACCAATAACCGTTTGAGAGGATTTCATGGCGATATCGGTGGCAACCTTAGCGGTTTTATCTGGGGATTGGCGGGGACTGACAAAGCAGCATCGGATTATAAAAATAAATACGATGGATATGTCTTCAACTCGAAGTTCAACGAACGGGATTTCAGCGGTTATCTTGGTCTCAATAAGAGCTGGGGTTTTACACATTTATTAGTCAGCAATTTCGACCAACACACAGGATTGGTGGAAGGTGAACGGGATGATGCGACGGGCAAATTTTTAAAACCTGTCAATAATGGCGGGGTGGAAGCCCAGGAGATCGCTACAGATGCTGATTTCAAATCGACAGATCCATATATTCCGAGACAACGCATTCGTCATTTTAAAATAACAACTGATAACAGTTTCAACGTAGGTAAAAACCGGTTAGTTCTGAACATTGGATACCAGCGTAACCAGCGACAGGAGTTTGCCGACATATTGGCTCCGGAGGAGGTAGGATTGTATTTTGATCTCGGTACGGTTAATTACAATTTTCAATACCAGTTTGCCGAAAAAAATAATTGGAAAACGAGCATTGGTGTGAATGGCATGGAGCAAACCAACAAGAACAG
>DASSFT010000418.1:0-3338 GCA_035694045.1 Chitinophagaceae bacterium | reverse complement strand
TATATCAACTGAACGGAGCCTGTAGTAGACGATGCCCGTTTTAACATCCGAAATATCGTTGATGATAGTGTAGGTTTTATTTTCAGTAGTGTTGCCGTAAGCAAAGACCGTAGCTGCCTGGTTAAAGTTGATGCCATCGGTGCTTTTTTCAACTTCAAAATGGCTGACGTTAATTTCGCTGGAAGTCACCCATTTCAGGTCCACTTTATTGTTATTATTCAGTGTAGCAGTAAAAGAAACAAGCTTAACAGGAAGACTTATGGCATTGGCATAAGTAAAGCCTTTCATATACAAACTGAACTGGCGATCTACTGAAGGGGATGCCACAGTAACAGCACCCATCTTCACTGTAAAAGAAGAAACATTTGCTTTTGTAACAGTATACATATTTCCCGCAGATGATGTATCAAGACCTGAATGCTCAATGCCAAGAAGGTTCAGGGCCTTGAATTTTGTTAGCAATAATTGGACAACGGAAATTTCCAAACCAACGTTGCTATAAGTTGCGGTACCACCACCCATATCCATTTCTACCATTTCTTTCAGCAGCAGGTTACCGTCAATATCCAATGCGGTTCCCTGTACACTGTTCATCACCTGGGATGCGCCGGTGATTGAATCCTGGAAGCTGATAGTAAATACAGCATATGAATTACCGGTACCAGCGGGGATCTTAATTTCAGGTTGGAAAGCGTTGGTATAACCAAGCCCGCCTGAGTTATCATCGATCTTGTTTACTTTGGCTCCATTCACAAGGCTGTCAATTTTAATCGTAGCATTCACTTTCGACTTGACTCCTTTGAATAAATAAACCGCTCCGGCTTTCAGATCCGTGCTGAGAGCCGTGGTAAGGGTCGGGTTTTTAAAAACCAGGCCCTGGTTAGTCTGTGAGTAGCTGTTGGCTGACACAAACAGAACAATAACTAATAATGTAAGGCGTACAAATGTTTTCATCGCTCAGGGTTTTAGAGTACAGATTGTTTTGCTAATCGCACACATTTGATAAGCCCTTTGAATCAAAATAAACCGAATGGAAAATGCCGGAAGATGAGAGAACCTGGTAGTCGTGTAGTGTAAAGATTGTTTCATGATCGGATTAAATTGTTTTCTAAGGGATTCTTCGAATTGAACACAAGATATTCTACGGTATTTATACATGCAAGTTTTACGGGTAAATTTTCCCATGCAAACACGTATTTTTCCCATGCATGAATTTTATCTCATTGCTAGTCAATAAACCCTTTTGAAAACAACGTTCTTCTTAACATTCATTTTAAAAATCGTACCTGGAGAAATAAAAAAGCCGGGTATTATTACCCGGCCGGACAGCCCCTGATTGTACAAAATAATATTAGGGGAAAGTATTTTTAAAGCGAGTCGAAGGATTCTCGAAGATTCCCATTGTTGTGAGAACGCAGATTTTTATGATGACCTAATATAATCTGCGGAGGTCGAAAACTTTGAAATGATTTACTTCAGTAGTCCTCCTTTTTTTTGGATTAAAGAAGGTCTCAAACACTCTTTGAGACCTTCTTGATCTGATCCAGCCCCGTTATGATATTAATTTTTGATAAGTCGTTGAACAGAATTTACACCCGAGCGCTGATCCGTCATTTCCAGCAGGTAAATTCCCCGGGGAAGTCTTTCAAGATCGCGCAATGTTGTTTGCGAGGTGCCCTTCCCTACCGCATGATTGATATTCCGGATCATTCTTCCGTTTACATCCATCAGCCTAATGTTGAAATTGGTAGCGTTGTCAACTGTGATGTTTATGGTGATTGACGATTGGAAAGGATTCGGCCATGCAGCAACCTGGAGTTTGGCGGATAACCTTACTACAGTCACATTACTGTAGGTGATCCGACCATCGATATCTACCAGTTTGACGCGGTAATAGATCGCTTTATTCTGCATGAGGTCGGAAATATTATCCGGCAACTGGTATTCTTTTTTCGATACGCTGGTACCTGCTGCTTTAATGCTGCTTCCGGTAGACGTCCAGTTAACATTGTCGATACTGCGTTCAACAATGAAATAATTTGTATTCTGTTCCGAAAGTGTTGACCATTTAATTGTCGCAACATTTCCATTTAGTTCAGCTATGGCGGTAAGGCGGTCTGCCGGCAATGGCACCAGCCAGACTACACTGTAGGTGGCGGGACTTGGATCTTTCATCATTGCCGCATCTACATAAGAATATCTGAAAGTAACCACGCTGTCTCCCACGGTTGCCGAGGTGATCCTGAGATTGAATAACGAAGGATTAAAGTTGTTGAACGTCTGGCCGTCTACAACCAGGGCACCGTTATAATACAATTCTGCATTGATGGGAACCTGGTCGATCGTAACTGACTTACTTGTAAGTACACATCCTGCCGTACAATCTTCCGGGTCTGAACCACTAAGAACTGGTGGGTTCATGCCCCCATTCAACGTGATAAGCTGGTTAATACCCGGGTGGTTGATCGATGTAAGATAACTATCCGAATTAGGCAAACGTTGTATTCCGAAATTGACATTGGTTACTGCCAGTGTGCCTGTTTTAACAGCTATAGATGTATTGGGTGTTCCTGCTTCATTACCTGTACCGGCGAGATTATTTGTTCCGTATGCATCACCGACACCGATCCAGATGGATGAGAAACCACCCGGGGCAGGACCGTTGTTACCCAAGCCTACATTCGTTGTAGATAATAGCAGGGTATAGTCGGTAAGAACTTCCGCCAGCGGGAACGAGTACGTACCGGCAGGACCATTTACCGTAGTTTTTAAGGCTACCTTACCCTGGTAATCGAGAAGATAAGCGTATACAGTAGCTCCGCTCGGTGAACCCATGGCCCCGCCATTGACAGTCCCATCCATTAAGCCGTTCTTATCATTGTACAATGTACCGCTAATCGCGATGTTTGTTTTAGCCAGGCCAAAATCAAACTGGGAAGTACAGCTTCCACCACTTGAAATCGTCATGGTCTTACTGGTTACCGTAGTGGTAGTATAATAAGAAGGTACAGAGCTCATGGCTACAGCTGTGATATAGCACTGGGGATATTTCAGGTACTTGATCGAAACATGCCCAATATAAAGCGAGTCGTTGTCATCTACGTTTGCGTTTGTTAAAAACCGTATAACTGTATTGTTTGAAGCATACGATGTAATGTCCTGGTTGTATACCGTAACATACCCCGGATCGGCAGAACCATCTCCATTGATCGTGTAGATCGTAGTATAAGAAACACCACCGTTCAATGAGGCCTGGACATAAATATCTTCTCCTGCCGTCAAAGTACTGCTCTTCCTCCTGTAAGAAAAAGTAAGGAACGCTTTCACAGCCCCGTTCA
>DASSFT010000417.1:0-2060 GCA_035694045.1 Chitinophagaceae bacterium | reverse complement strand
CTCGTTTCTCATTTGGTCGCCTTTCCTGACTATCCACGTTTTATTAAAATCTTCGTCTTTCATAGTTTCGAGATCGGCTATGGCCTGCTGCAGTTTTTCCTGGAAAATGTTTACCAATTCGGTCGAAGTGGATGCAGTATGTGAACTGAACCCCCTGGCCGCAAAGTCCCAGTCATCGATGGTAATGATCCGGGATATCCAATGCGGTATTTCGGCTACATGTGTTGCCAGGCGCCCGAGCGTCATTGATTTTTCGTGCGGTCTCCATTCCTTGTTATCTAGGGGAACACGTTCAAGCATTTTCCGGGTCAGTGAACCTTCGTATTTCAGTTCACCGATGAAAGCGTCTTTGAGAGCCATAAGCGTATTTTTTTTGAATTAAGATCCAGCAGTGCTATCGTTGTCCTTGACACCCAAAATTTTTTGTTCCAGCTCATGTTTTTCGTCTTCGGGATGTGCCATTCGATGAATGGCATCCTTCTTTTTAAGGATCTTCCACAATTGCAGGATCGCTGTTGCCGTGAAAATACCGCCAATTACCCAGTTCATGATATGCTGGTTGTTGCTGATCTTATTCGCGATCAGTTGACCTCCAAAAATAAACAAGCAGTTCCCTATGAAAGTACCTATCCCGATACCGATAATATAAATATTGTAATGGTCCTGGCGTGGCAATAGTATCTTTTTGGAAAATAAAATCGTGCTCCAGCCGAACCAGAACGGGATCTGTACCGGGTTGACTGCGCTCATGACCAGGCCCAATATAAAATGAGGTAAAGTGGATTTACTGAGAATGGCATTCTTGGTCTCGGAAGGATGAAGGGCCGCATAAAAACTGGAAACGGCCAGGGCCAATACAATCACGAGCGTTAGCCATTAGAGTATTTTCAGAATTTTTTGCTGTTTTCTCACCCAGTCCATAGCTACCAGGGAAAGCCGGACATAAATTATCTCTGCCGTAAGGGAGCCTGCTGAAAAAAGCATAGCAGCCGTTATTCCGTCACTGACCGAGATCTGCATGGCAGCAACATTCAGCGTACCAAGTGGCAAAGAACCGAGAAAACTCACGAGCATCCCGGTGAAGAAGATCTTCCATAAATGTCGCATGAAACGAAAATACGTGAAAGAAGACTGAACAAAGAAATCCAAAATCCAAAAAATCCGAATTTCGGAATCCGAATTTCGAAATTCGTGCTTCGTTAATCAAATTTTTCCAGTAGCCTGAAGTGTTTATTGGCTTCTTTGATGAAGCGTCTTCCTTTTTGAAACGACCAGTAAGGAACACCCTGCCTGTGATTGTACCGGCTGATGCGGTAAAGCGCTTTCCAGTGTTGGAGAATGGTACCATAGGCCTTCCAGATACTCATGTTGCAGTCGTAAATATGATTGGGCTCTGCCCCCGCCCCATTGAATTCAAGAATAGAAAAATTCTTTCCCTGCTTCAGATCCTCGATGGACGTTGCCTTAATATCATAACGACCATAAAAGAATTGCTTGTTGTAATGGCTCAACTCGTCAAAAACCTTGTGAAGATTCTCGTCTATTTCATCATGCAAATTGATAAAATGAGCCCCGCGGTTGTGATTTCCTGCATAAGACAAATAAAATATCTCATCTTGCGGGATAACTCTGTCGAAGCGATGGCCATGCCGGTGTTTCATTTCATCATACCTGAATTTAGCCCGGGGATGGTTGCGGATCAATTCTTCGAGCGTCAATTTCCCATCTCCTTTTACGTGCAATAGCTCCTTTTGAATAAAACCGCTGACTTTTCCTTTTTCCTCGCTAGGGTAGCGATAATAAAATACGCTTACCTCCACCGGCAGGTTTATCATATCCTGGATAATGTATTCAACCGGTATCCGCTCGTGGTATTTCATCAATTGATCCTCCGACTCGATCTTGCGGAACAGGATGCCCTTCATCCCAACATCGGGTTTTACAACAAAAGGATAGCTAAAACCGGCCTCCGCAACTTTCTTTTTTACCTCTTGAAACGGCAAGTCATGTAAGACGTAAATAGTGCGGGGATACAGGTGCGGCGGCAATTGGTCATACAT
>DASSFT010000416.1:0-3578 GCA_035694045.1 Chitinophagaceae bacterium | reverse complement strand
ACAACCCGTTTGACAAATTTCGGAATCTCGTTCATGTCATATTCAGATGAATACCGCGTCAACAAATAAGCAGCATCAAACTTTTCTGGTTGCGCTTTGCCAGATTTATTTTGCGCGGCAAAAATAGAAGAAATAAAAAACGGGAAGGTGTTGGCAGGCTGTACCCAGCAGTTGCAATGAAGGATATCAGCACCGGCATTCCAAAACCTGTGCGCCACACCGCGTTTGAAAAATACCGTTTCGCCTTCATTGGCGAATTGTTCAGGCTTACCCTGCACCTGGTAGCCAACCCGGCCCCTGATCACGGTAAATGATTCGTCCTGGAGCCAGTGCGTGTGCATGACAGGTCCGCTGCCCGGCACAACAAAGGCTTCGCCAACTAATTTATCGCCATCCAGTCCATGGAAAACAATTTTTTCGCCGATGCAATTTTCGATTACGTGAGGATAAGTGATTTTCATTTTGATAATTTGATAATTTGAAGATTTGAAAATTTGAAAATTTGAGTTGCCTCAAAAGATTTGAGGTTTATTTTTGTTTGAGTAAATAGATCCTGTGCAATGATAGCCAGGAGAAACACACGCCGACAGCGAGGACCCCGGTACGCACCCAGTTCATAGTATTCCATTCCGACCATGTTTTTTTCAGCAGATCAACATCGGTCAATTGTGCATTGCGGAACATGATATCATTTCTCGGAAAAAAATATCCGAAGGTGAGACCCTCCGCCAAAAGATATAAAACCAGTGCGATGCCTAACGAGAGCCGGGTAGCAGGCGAAGATTTCCAAAACAGGATCAGTACAATAATTCCCAGTGCCTGGTTGATCGGCGAAAAGATCCGGAAGAAATTCCCGGGATTGACAGTTTTAAAATACTCCCTGGCCGCAGCAATCGAATTGGGAATATCAGCTCCCCAGGACCTTGCATCGATCAAAGAGGTGTAGAGGTTAGCAAACAGCAGGCCGCTGGCCAGGCTGATTGAAGAAAACAAAACAATTTTTTTCATGATTTTTTTTCACAAAGATGCCTTGTGAATCATGCGTAAAATTGTATTTAACGGACATTCTCGAAGATATGACCCTTTACGAATCCCTTTGTCTTTTTGTATTCGCCCGGTGTCAACTGCGAGTAGTTTCTGAATGATCGGATAAAATGAGATTGGTCGGAAAAATTACTTTGGTAGGCGATTTTTGTCAGAGAAAGATCGGTATGATGAATTAGGTGTACGGCGTGAAGATACTTTTTATAAAGGAGGAACTCTTCTGTATTCAAGCCTGTTGCTTCAATCATTTTCCTCGACAGGTGCCTTGGCGAATAACACAATGTATACGCCAGTTCCTTTACCGAAAGATCGTGCTGGTCTACTCCTGATAAAAAATGATTGACCATTTCTTCTTGCGGTTGCCATACCGGGAGCTTCTTTTGGATCCAATTGGAAAAAACTGAAACCCGTTTCTCGAAAACAGTCAGCTCAGCCAGCTGATGCCAAAGCGAAGAGGTGCCGGAATCAACCAATGTGAGGTCAACAACGACGTTTGTAAAATCACCTGAAGCCACACCGAATAACTTCTTTACTGCAAGAGGTTGAATCCGCACTCCGAAAAATTCTTGTTGCTGCGGGAGTTCGAGCCGGGCAGGAACAGTATTGTAACCATTAATAAAGCAATTGCCCAGGCTGTACTGTTTTCCGGATAGCTCTGCAGGGATCGGCTGGCTTTCACTGAAATTGAAAATGACCTCGACCATTCCCTTAGGGATTATGTGTTCCCTGTGGAAGCGGGGTGCACCTTCAATCTGCCAGAAAGAATCGACGACCGTTCTGACGGGCGAATATTGAGGTATATATTGGTTGCTGTTCAAGTTCCTGTATTGATATCCAGGAGCGAAAGATAGGCTGTCATCATTGTACGGCAGACTGTAAACGGGTGCCCTGGCAGTTCCCGGTCATGAGTTGACGATTACCAATCATGAGTTGGAACGCCGTTTCAAGGGAAAACGACGCTACCCCTACCTGTTTTTTTAAGTGTTTTCTAATTTAAAACGCTCATGATGGAAGTGTTGCGACAATCAATGCCCTGCTTGTGCAAACATTGCCTCATAATACCAAGCCTGAAGTTGATATTGGCTTCGTGCAAAATTTTAAATACGGCCGAATGTCATATGGCATATATATTGAAGGTGTATCTGCGATACAGGACTTTAAACCTTCTGACATGAAAACAACTTTAGCAGCCATTGCTTTTATCGCAATGATCACGATGGCATGCGGTCCCTCAAGAGAAATCAACGTAGAGATGGTCAACGCTCAATTAGTAAAAGTTGACACGATATACCGCAGTTCCGACAACCCCAAACAACAGCTTACCTGGAGAGATAGTGATAATATAGAGTACATCAGCATTGTATCAATGACCAGGAGTTACCCACTTGGTGTAGTAATGAGCATGTTGAGACCGAGATAACAGTTTCCCGGATTTCGACAATTATTTTAGGTTGTATGACGATCGGCACTCAGCTAACATGGTTATTCATCCTGGCCATTCCTGTGGCGTGTATTGCCTGGACGATGACGCATGAAGAGATCTTCAAAGAGCCAAGGGAGTATTGTGCGAGATACTCCAAGACAAGCAGGAATATTTTTAAAAGAAAATTTTTTTACATTCTTACCTGCGAGTATTGCCTTAGTCATTACGTGACCATTGTTATGCTTGTCATCACGCGGTATCATTTGTTGTTTACCGATTGGAGAGGTTATTTGATCTCTGGTTTTTCGCTGGTGTGGATTGCCAATGTATATATGAGCCTCTATAACATGATCCGACTTGATCTGAAAAAAGAAAAAACTGAGATCAGTATTAAAGAGGAAGAGGAAAAAAGAATCTCAAAAGAATAGCTACCGGTATGTCTTTCAATCCTTCGCAAGGCCTTTAGAAAAGAATGCTTCGTATATATGAAATGCCTTCGGTAATAAGATCGTAAGGGCTGTTAAGTTATTAGCAAAAAAATTTATGTTTATATCTTTTTTTCTCAAGCGGCAGGCTGGCATAGTTTTGTTGCCTTCGAAATTAAATTCGACCTTATGGTACATGTTTCTTCCTCCGAGACCTCGAAAAAGCTGGTGATGCGATATATCCTGGAGAACATTGATTACCGGAAAAGATGCCTGTACCTGCAGGAGATCATTTCATTAAGCCGGGTAAAGGATGTCTGGAGACAGGCGCTCATCTCTTATTTCGACTCTCCAATGAATCAATTTTCGCCCGCCGACTTCAGCCAGAATTAATTTGTTTTCCTCGCCGCGATCAGGGGTATTCATAGGAAGACACTTCGATTCTATTGATTGGCTTTCTTTTATTTCCTTCCCTGTTGACGATAGCTGTTAATGCTTTCACTAACACCTTCTCGCCCGAAGCTGCCCTTGTGGTATTCATGGCTTCGAACGGAGATTGCGCCATGCAATGGATGTAGAGATAACAGCAGAAAGCTGAAAGTAGTTTTTTCATAGTCTTGGATCAAACCGTTAAGATACAAAGGATATGAGTTTTGCACAATCGTATCAATCCCGGCAGGAGGAAT
>DASSFT010000415.1:0-6617 GCA_035694045.1 Chitinophagaceae bacterium | reverse complement strand
CGCGCAGCCGCGGTTGTCTGCACACCAGTCATCCTTATGCTATCGATGGTTTCGATCGGTTTACCACCAAGAGCTGCAGCTGCTGCTTCAAGAGTAGTAATGGTACCCAGTTTCTTTTTCAGCGATTCGGCGATCTTCTTGTTTTTTAATATCGGCTCAATTGAAGCCCTTGCTTTTGCTAGGGATTGGGTGCCTTCCTCGTTTATTTCTGTTACAACAGCAACAACATAGGCATCACCCGCTTTCTGCGGCTCCAGCACTTCTCCTAATTTGGCATCATAAATATTCTTGACCAGTGATCTTGCCTCACCCAGGGTTCCAACATAATAGGAAGAGGGTAAGATATCATTGGCAATACTTTTTTGAATTCCTTTTTCTTTCATGAGTTTTTCCGCTGACGCATCAAATGATTTCTGGTCGCGGGCAACGGAAGCAAACCTGTTGGCATCGTTGGTAGCATTAGCATCTGTTTCGTTGCTGGACTCGATAGGTACTGGCAAATAAGCCACCCTGTATGTTTCAAAACTCTTTCCTTCCTGCGCCAGTATTTCAATATAGTGGAAGCCGAACTGGGTTTTAACCACTCCCTTTGATCCAACGGGGTGACCAAAGATGAAGTTGTCAAATTCCGGCACCATAGCAGCATGCTTCACACTGTCATAAATACCGATCTTGTATTTATTTGATTTCTTGTCTTCGAAGTTTGGATTATCGTCAGAAAATTTCAGGGCAAGGCTATCAAAGCTCGCGATACCTTTCTGAATGGTTGTTTGAATGCTGTCTATAAGATGACGGGCCTCGGTAGTGTCTTTTACAGGAACCCATTGCCTGCTTTGCGGGTCCTGCCTGGCGGTTGCAATAAGAATATGCCGCACCTTAACCATTTCAGGTTCTCTTCTTGTATCTATCGCCTTTGCAAGCATCCAGGAGTTGCTTTCAACGTAAGGACCAATGATGGTATTTACCGGAAGTTTGGAGATAGTATCTTTTATTGACGGGGGTAATGCAGAAGTCTGTGAATAGGTTTCAGGAAATGCCAAACCCTGGCTGTTAAGAAATGCTTCTAATGCTCCCAAGTTTTTGGTCGTATCAAACTGGGTCCTTAATGAATTCAATTTATCTTTTGCAGCGGCGCTGTCAGCTGAGCTGGGTTTTGTGCTAAATGCTACATACGAAACGCTGCGGCTCTCCGGTTGTTTATAGTCTTCCTTGTGTTTATCAAGATATTCTTTGATCTCGCTATCACTTACTTTTATGCTGTCGGATCCGTGGTTGGAATAATTATCCCTTACCAATGAGATCTTTGCCAACTGGCTGTTGTCGGCAATCTGTTTCTCAACAAACCATTTTGGAAAATTAATGCTGTTTGTCAGCAGCGAAGTATACTTATCGCCCATCCTCTTTCTTTGCTGGTAACTGATGAAGGCGATAAACTGGTCCCTTTGCTGTAACTGCTCAACGGTACCTTTTTTCATACGCAGAAGCGCATCGATCTGTTGCTTCGCATACTGGCCATTGTACTGGCCGGTTATTGTGTCGGTAAACCCGGGTATTCTTTTAAATTCATCCGGGCCATTGGGACCGTATAGAAGATCGCCGAGTTCTCTCTTGCCGACTTTAATACCGAGTTTATCTAATTCTTCATTCAGTATAATTTCATTTACCTCCTGGTTCCAGGCAGATTCTACGGCCTGCGGGCGCATGCCTTCAGGAACATTGCCGCCATACTGTGCAGCTATATTCGCTTCCTGTTGTTGAACCTTCTGGTAAAAATCAGTATAGTCGATGCTGGTACCATTTACTCTACCTACGGTGGTGCTGTTGCCCCTGAAAAGACTTCCGCCATTTTCAAACGCAAGCATTACGACAAAGATCATAAGTGCAACCGCGATAATGATTGCCATTAACTTCGCATACTTCTCCTGGATACTCTGGATGACTGACATATATTATTAGTAGCTTTAAAAAACGGATGGCAAAAATAGGGTATTTGGGGAAAAATAGTGAGTAAGTTGACAATTAGTTACCCCGAATTAACGCTTCCCCGTTTTAATATTTAACAGCCTTAGCCCCAGCTTCTTGATGCTATTTCTTTTTGGGATGAACCAACTTCATTTCCCGGGTCAGCCAGCCCGCCTCAGCGTATTTATCAATAATGAATAATACATAGCGGATATCTACCATGATATTCCGGCAAATAGAAGGGTCATAATTGATATCGCTCATCGTTCCTTCCCAGCTCCTGTCGAAGTTGAGACCGATAAGATTGCCCCAGGCATCCAGGGCCGGGCTGCCCGAATTGCCCCCGGTGGTGTGATTGGAAGCAATGAAGCAAACCGGCAGCTTCCCGTTCCTCCCGTACTGGCCGTAGTCTTTACTGTTATACAGCTCTCTTAGTTTCTTCGGGACATCGAACTCATAATCACCGGGAACATATTTTTCCATGACGCCATCGAGATAGCTGTAATAATCATAGGTGACAGCATCTTTTGCAGTATATCCTTTCACTTTGCCATAGGTTACCCGTAACGTGCTATTGGCATCCGGGTAAAATTTCTTTTCTTTCATCACTTCCATTTGCGCCTGCATGTAGGTTCTCTGTAGTTTGTTGATCCTGCCTTGTATTTCATTCAGCTTCGGAGCGATTGCGGAATTATAGGTGGCGGCGATATCATTGTATAAAACACAGGCTTTGTCTGTTTTTGTTCTCTCGAGAAATTCGGCAGGGTTTTGCTCCAGAGCCGCCATCACTTTATTGCCGGCTGTGAGCTCCTCCCCGCCATACAATTGATCGGTCCATTTATGGAAATCATTGTTGGTTGCTCTTAGCTGTTCGAGTACAAGTGGTGATACAATTTTACTATCCTGGTCCTTTACATACATTTCCATCAATACTTCGAACAGGTTTCTGTCCACCAGCGGACTGTATTCTTTGTAGAGATCAGCCAATTTTTCTTTTGTTTTTGCTAAAAGTTCGGAATACGCATTCTTGGTTCCATTGTTCTTGGTATTCCGCAATGAATTCAACTGGCTGGCAATTGTAAACAGTTCGATCCTGCTGGTTATTTCAAGATAATAGTCCCTGGCCAGGCCAATCGGCTTAAATTCACTGTAAGCCGTTTCCAGATCGGCCAACAGGTTTCCGTACTGGTTTTTCCACAGAGGATTTGCATTCACCCGTTTTTGGAATTCCGCTTCATACATTTTCTTTTTATCAACGGCATTGGTTCTTGTCAGTCCTAAGACTTCGCCTTGCCATTTTTTCCAGGCATTGGCGACGAGGGCATATTTTTCCGCGTACTGTATTTTTATCTGCTCATCCTTACGCATAAAACCATCGATCACACCCAGCGCTTTATCACGGATTGCGATCTTCGCCGGATCACTCACTTCCATGATCTGTTGTACCGCCACTGCGGGAAGATATTCGGTGGTACGGCCCGGGAATCCGAACACCATGGTAAAATCACCTTCGCTGGCGCCATCGAGCGAAATAGAAAGCGATCTTTTGGGAGTATAAGGAACATTATCTACTGAATAATCAGCGGGTTTATTATCCTTGCCGGCATAGATGCGGAACATCGAAAAATCACCTGTATGCCTTGGCCAGATCCAGTTATCGGTATCCTTTCCAAAATTACCGATAGAAGAAGGCGGCGCACCCACCAGCCTCACATCCCGGTATGTTTCGGTCACGAACAAATAATATTGATTGGCCTCAAAGAACCCACGTACAAATGCATCCTGGTAAGATTCCTTCTTTATGTTCTTCCTGAGCTCATTGATATTCTTGTCAACAATCGATTGCCGTTCGTTTTCTGCCAGGTTTGGTGATACACCATTCAAAATCTGTTTGCTTACATCTTCGATACGTACAATAAAAGTGACATACAATCCCGGGTTAGCCAGTTCTTCGCCGTAATTCTTTGCCCAGTAACCGTCACGTATATAATTATGATCAAGCGTAGAATGGTTTTGAATAGCATCAAACCCGCAATGATGATTGGTTAGTACAAGGCCTTTTGAAGAAATCACTTCACCGGTACAGAAGCCTCCGAAATTAACAATAGCATCTTTCAGCGATCCTTTGTTAATATTATATATATCCTTTGCGCTGATCTTCATTCCGAGGCTCTTCATTTCTTTTTCATTCATCCTTTCCAGCAATAGCGGGATCCACATGCCTTCATCAGCCATGGCGATAAAGGAAAAGAACACAAAAATCCCGGTGAGAAGCGATCTTAACCCTGGCATAAAATAAATTTTGAGGGTTAAAATTACTGGATAAACATTAAAGACAACGAACAAACAGTAGCTTTTCCCAACTCGATCTATTTTTTTCTGTTTTATTCACCCCTTTTAATCGTTGTATTCGTTTTTTTCTCCACGATGAGCTGTAGACAAAAATTTTTTACGGTGTATAACCCACCGTGAAACCTGTATATGAAAGTTCATTATTGGAAACAAACTACACCCGGCACCTCCTCTTAGCATCTTTTCAATGATTAGTTCACATTGATGGCAGTTCCACGCACATACCTACTTATCAAAAACTTATTCAATAATAACTTTCCGGGTTTGTCACATTGATGTTAATTCAATAGCCGAAAACCAATGCCAGCCCTAAACCAGCCTGTGGATTTCTTTGTTATTAATGTGGATAGCTGTGAATTGGTAGCTTTGTACCGGGATATTGAAAATAATTGTCCACGAATCCACAGCTGTAATAATAATAAGCTTTTTTTATAAAAATATCTTATTACTATTATTATAAACGGAACGTATTCGACAAAAAAGTTTTTTGAAAAGTTGCGGATGTTACCGCAATATTGCAACCCTGATCACAAAATTTGCCGTTATGCTCGCTGACGAACTGATAGTTGCCAAACAAGAACTCCCTGCAAAGGGTTTCCTGGACGTTGAACTCGATCCGACGATCGATCTTTTCCAGGAAATAGAGCGTTTGAAAAAAGAAAAAAACGCTGTCTTGCTGGCCCACTACTACCAGGAACCGGATATCCAGGACGTTGCTGACTATATCGGCGACAGCCTGGGCCTGGCCCAACAGGCGGAAAAGACGAAGGCCGACATGATTGTTTTCGCTGGTGTTCACTTCATGGCGGAAACAGCCAAGATCCTCAATCCCGGGAAAAAAGTCGTGATCCCGGACCTGAAAGCCGGTTGTTCGCTGAGCGATAGCTGTCCCCCACCCCTGTTCAAAAAGTTCAAAGAACAACATCCCGATCACGTAGTGGTGAGCTATATCAACTGCAGTGCCGGCATTAAGGCACTTAGCGATGTGATTTGCACCAGCAGTAATGCCAAAATCATCGTTGAAAGTTTTCCCAAAGAACAGCCGATCATCTTTGCACCCGATAAGACCCTCGGAGCTTACATCAACAAAGTGACGGGAAGGAACATGTTGCTTTGGAACGGGGCCTGTATGGTGCACGAGATATTCAGCCTGGAGAAGATCTCGAGATTGAAAGTAAGAAATCCCAATGCCAAACTGATCGCTCATCCCGAATGCGAGGACCCTATCCTTCGCATTGCCGATTATATCGGGTCCACCACCGGCCTCCTGAAGTTCACACAAACGGATCCTTCGCAGGAATATATCGTGGCTACCGAGACCGGTATTCTTCACCAGATGATGAAGGCAAGCCCGGAAAAGACGTTCATTCCCGCTCCTCCCGACAACAGTTGCGCCTGCAACGACTGCCCGCATATGAAACGCAATACCCTCGAAAAAATCTATCTCTGCATGGAGCATGAACTTCCTGAAATAATCATGGACGAAGACCTAAGAATTGCCGCCAGGAAGCCGATTGAGAGGATGTTGGAGATAAGTAAGCAGGCTGGACTGTGATCGCGGATTACGGAGATTACGCGGATTGCAATTAAAAAAAGTATACTATTCTCTCATTGATTGCAGGATTCCGTTTTTTTGATTGATGTCTCTTATAGCATAAATTTACGTGTAGACGCCTACTTTAAAGAACCCACCAATTCATAGTGAAATCAAAGGCCACGAAAACAATTATCCTTTTTATATTTATTAGCCTGGCGGCGCTTCTATTTACCAAAGTATTTCGCTCTACGTTGACAGATTTAATCGGAAAAAATATTTATTTGATTTAAAGAGATAATCCAAAATTTCAAAGAAAGACTTATGTCCGAAACGTTGGATTCTCACGAGTAGATCATTTAGCATCTGCAGTCCGGGCTTTGGAATATAACCCCGGCTTTCTATCTTTACTCCGTAACGCCTGAGGGCAAGAGCAGGGAGCCACAACCATTGTAATCCATTATTTTGACACCCCATGAACTTCGACTTTTACCAACAGTATAAGAACTATTCAAATACGGAGCTGCTTAAAATCGTAAAGCGACCGACAGATTATCAGGCAGCAGCGGTCCTTGTTGCGACACAGATCTTAACAGAGCGACAGGTCACTAATGAAGAAATTCAGTTGGTTGAACAGTATTTTCAGGACATTGACAGTTCCGCAAAAACAAGAAAGGGAAAAATTGACGCAGTAAAAGACAAGGCGGCTGATTTTTTTGAGCCTGTTTTACATCCCAGCGAAAAAGTTGAGCCTGCCAAATGGGTCAAC
>DASSFT010000414.1:0-4060 GCA_035694045.1 Chitinophagaceae bacterium | reverse complement strand
TCACTTCGCCTAATCCCACCTGGGTTTCGCTTACTGCTCACGTTCCCGGCATTGATCCAAAAAGAAGAGTGGGCATCAATAACATAATTTCTATTGCCATTGATCCAAAAAAACCACGGAATATCTGGGCTGGCGCCGGCGGACAACCCGCAGCACTACTCAAATCGACGGATGGCGGCGATCACTGGACCCTGGTTGGCGAAGGCCAAATGCCGGGTGTAACCTTCATCAACAAAGTGATGGTAGATCCAAACGGCATTGTATGGGTGGCATGCGATAATGCATTATTTGCAAGTTCCGATGACGGAATTGGTTTTACCCGGATCACTAACCCGGGCTTTGTAAACGTATCCTTTGATGATATCGTTTGCACTTTCACGCCAAATGGAAATCACAACATCTTAGTAGGGGTAGTTGATAAAAATAGGGACAATACGAATCAAAGTGGAATATTTATGCTGAAGCAGGGCTTTCAAACATATAACTGGGCCAAAATGCCTCTTTCCCTGTTTGATATCTATGGCAGGCCGCTTGGGACCAACTTAATAAATTCAATCCGCTTACATTCAGATAAAAATTGGGGCACGGTTGCTTCAATTGGAAAGCTTGGCGATTCTAACCCCACAGTTGCAGCAGATCCGTATTGGGGACTAATCAACGTTTTTCAATTGGAAAATGGCTCATGGCAACCCAAATGGAAAAAAAATTTTCCGGAGACGGGGAATGATATACAAAATGGGTATGTTCAGCCTATTTGCATAGGCCCCGAAGGAAAAATATACGGCGGTGGAAAAGGCATTGGTGTTTCTGATGGCAGGGGAGGAGAATTCTCAGTGGGGGCTACACGTGATATTCAGGGTCAGAACATACATGTCGATGTGCACAAGATCATTTACTCTGCTATTGACCAGCTAATGTATGCTGGAACCGATGGAGGATTGGTCCGATTTAAATTAAATCTATTTCATACTTCTGGTGTTCATTTGTGGGAATCATTAAATTCGGTTTCTCTTACTAATTTCCTTACCGAATCGGTAGCTTTTAATCCATTTGATCCCAATAATGTTTTGGTTGGCACACAGGACAATGGATTACTTCATCGGTCAAATAATAGTTGGAGCTATGTGGATGGCAATGAAACGGTGTATGTTTATTATGATCCTTCTGGTATCGCTTATTTTGTTGATTGCAGCCAGGGTTGTAATGTTGTGAAAATCTCAGGCGATGCCGGAAATAGTTTTCCGCGGTCTTTCACTTTACCGGGAGCATTTTTTGATCAGCCATTGATCTCTTTTCATACAACCCAACAAGGCCGGATTGCACTCGTTTGTAATGACTCCAACAAGTGGCCGACAGTTTATGAAACAACGAATGGTTTTGCGGGCAGTTTGAAAGATCTAAAAATTCCGAATACACATGATCATTTTTACACCAGGGACCCAACTGGAGACGGTGCGTTTGCAAAAGGATACGATGCAGAAGGAATTGGGTTTTATATTTTCGCGAAACCTTCTCCCGATCTCACTGCCCTTCACCGCTGGTTCAACCCGGCAACGGGAGATCATTTTTATACTATTGATGTAAGTCCTGGCCATGTGACTTCGTTGACGGGATTTGGTTACCTCCACCAGGCATTGGATGGCTATGTTTACCAACCCGGTATAGCCGGACACATCCCTGTATTTCGATGGTACAATCCCAACAGCCGGGATCATTTTTATACTGTTGATCCAACAGGTGGAACCGCAAAGAATGCTGGCTACATTTCAGAAGGCGAGGTTTTTCGTGTCCCCTCTCAAGTAGACCCGGGGGCTGTTCCTTTCTACCGGTGGTACAACCATTTGCATACTCCCTGGGCAATCTTATATGCCGGAGACATTCTTTATGTAAGCGTAGACGACAAAATTTTCCGAACGGATAAATTTGGCAAGAATTGGTCGTGTATTTGGAAAGATCCAAGTGCTATCCAGTCGTTTTGCTTTGACCCGGCCAATCCTTCCGCTATTTACGTCTCCACTGATTCAAAAAATACCAAGCCAAAAATCATGGTTAACCCGGATGTATCAACAAACCCAGGGAATTTTATTGATATCACGGGGAATTTAGACCTATCAGTCACAAAGATGGTGCTCTACAGCAAGGGTGCCGGTAAAAATCCTATATTATATGTAGCAACCCGATCGGGTATTTATAAAACCACCCGTATCAATGGAGCCAGTACGAGCTGGGAACTTTTTGGCACCGGCTTACCCGATACAGATATTAGGGATCTCCAGGTGAATCCCGTTAACCATTGGTTATATGTCGCCACTTATGGAAGAGGGGTATGGAATACTATCGACGTGGATCAGATCGGGAACTAACGACGCTCTGGTCTGTGTCAGTATTGCCCTCCCTGGCCACCAACACCCGACATACTGGTCACCTCATTTTTCGAGCGGCTAAAAGCTAAAATTATTTTTGTTGATGTTTTGTTTTAGTCTTTGTAATGCATCAATAAACTTTTGAGGGATCAGTCCATGTTTATCGGGCGGAACGTCCAGTAATAAGTTAGCACCTCTTGAACGGCAGATCAAAAACATTCCCAGTAATTCGGCATCACCACGGGGCACGTCGTTGTCTTTATAAAACCATTCTTTTCCTATCGGGTCACATACCTCTGCCGGTAAATAATACTTCTTCTTCTCTATCTCCCGCCACTTCACATGTCCGGTAGTGCTGTTTGGAACGAAGCGTTCGATCGTGATCACATCCGTAGGCCATGCTACATTTATTTTGAATTCAGAGCCATCACCAATTCCATGATTAAAGAGTATGATAGCATCCGGTTGCCATTTAGCTACCTGGTCATATAATTTTTGCCGGTAGTCTCTTGGAAGAAAATGCGGAATATCCAACCACACTTCTCCGATGGGACCATATTGGGTTAACAGCTCTTCCAGTTGTTTCCATTGAAACTCTCGATACTCTTCAGTTGTGTAAGCAGTTGCCCAGCTGAGGTTGGTCGGTGTACCTGAACCAAACAGGTTGTGATTATCCCAGGCACAATAATAAAGCCCTGGCATAATTCCTTTCGACCGGCAAGCTTTTACAAATGTTTCAACTACATCAGTTTTGTTCCCGCTATTACCCACATGATAATCCGTGAATTTAGTTGGCCATAAACAATGGCCGGCCACATGTTTTGCGGTAAGCACAGCATACTTCATTCCCGCATCTCGTGCTACTCCTGCCCATTGGTTTGGGTCAAGTTTGTCAGGGTTGTATAGAGAAGCCATTTTATCTCCTCTTGAAAACTCATCTCCGTCAAACGTACTCATGCCAAAATGGATGAACATACCATAGCCCAACCTCTCCCATGCTCCGAGTTTTTCTATTGATAATCGCTGATCACCTTTTTCCTCATCACCCGTATTTTTATCTGCAAGTGGAATAGTATTACAGTCATGCACAGAAGGTAACAATGATGCGATAGCTCCACCACTGCTCCATTTCATAAAATCTCTCCTTGAAAATGTCGTCATGGTAAAATATTTATGAGAGCTAATATAAAAAGAAGTTGGGTTTAACCGGGAGATTAGTACGATGACTTCGTTTTGTCTGTAATGTAATTTTCCGACATGCGCTTGTCGTTTAAACCCCGCCCATACCAGTTAATCTTAATTAATATTCATTAATATAGAAGTGAGGTAATTTCAAACTTCAATTAAATTATCATTTATGAAAAAGTTATTAATTCTGAGTTTAATCTCTGGAGCATTAATCTCAACTTCTACACTGGCGCAAGGTCCTTCGAAACCAGCTACACAGCAAACAACTGCGGAACAGCAGGCAAATATGCTACAACAGGCAAAAGAAAAACAAGTGCCAATGTTGGTAGAGAAAGCCGGGCTGACCACTGCGCAGGCAGAAAGAGTTATAGAAATAAATTTTGAAGTCCGCCAGGGGGCTGCTACGGCCTTGCAAGGCCTTAATGAAGCGGACAGGGCTGCTAAACTTGCAGAAATAAAAGCTGCTAAAGAGAAAAAATACAGTGAGATTCCTCTGACAGCTGAGCAAA
>DASSFT010000413.1:0-3806 GCA_035694045.1 Chitinophagaceae bacterium | reverse complement strand
CTTCTATCATTTTATTGCAACCTTCAAAAAGAATAATAAATAGCAAAGCATAGACTATTGATGCCTTCTTTATAGTTAAAACCGTTGTGATTTTCATTTTTGTTTAGTTTTAAAACAGTCTAAAAATTGATTTGGGCACCTACTGTAATGACCCTTAGAGGAGGCAAAGTTTCTATACCGCTAACTTCCGGATCAAAGCCATCATAATTGGTAAAGGTGTACAGGTTCTGCCCTCTGAGATAAACAGAACATCCCTCTGTATGCACTTTTTCACTAAGTCTTTTTGGTAGCTGGTAGCTGAAAGAGAGATTCCGCAATTTTAAATACCAAACATCGTCCGTATTGAAATGGTCACCATAAGTAGTTGGAAGAGAGTTATTAGAAAATTGTTGGACATCGGCGATATCTCCCGGATTCTGCCAGCGCCGCAGAACAATTACTGGTTGATTACCAGCACCGTCCCGGAATCTTCCCGGATCAGTAAAAAAAGCAAATAAATCGTTGCCATTCTGCTGCTGGGCAAATTGAACCAGGAAATCCAGTTGAAATCCCTTAAAACTAAATCTGTTTTCAAACCCGCCGTAAAATTTCACGGCGGCTGTAATATAACGGGTCAAATCATCAGGATAACTGGGCGTTAATGTTGGCTTTCCATCTTTATCATAAACCATGTATAAACCTGTCACAGGATCTACATTTGAATAGGCAAATGTTTTAATAGTTCCCAGCGGTTGGCCAACTATCAAACTGTTGGCATAAGATGATTTTTCAAGGTTCGGAAAAACCACCATCTTGTTACGGGGTAAAGTAAGATTGAAATTCGATTCCCAGGAAAAGTTTTTATTTTTTAAATTGACTGAATTCAGAGAAAATTCCCAGGATGTATTTTCTACGGTTGCCGGAAAATTAGTGAAAATCGTCGACACCCCGGTCATAATGGGCAGACTATACCTCAGCAATTGATTAGAACTACGGTTTCTTGCATAAACGGCAGAAAGCATAATTCTGTCTTTCAAAAAGCCCAGCTCTATACCGCCCTGCAGCTTTTTGGTTTCTTCCCAGGCCAGGTAAGGATTGAAAACGCCTCCGGTGATTCCAACAACTCCCTGGTAGGGTAAAAAAGGTGACGCAGAATAAAGATTCAGGAAGGTATAATCTCCAATCTGATCGCTGCCGGTAGTACCAAAGCTGCCCTTAATCTTTCCAAAACTGAGCCAGGGCAGAGCCCTTTCAACAAAATGCTCCCCGGTGAAGACCCAGCCAGCAGCCACTGCACCAAAATTATGATACCTGTTCTCGGGCCCGAAACGGCTGCTTCCATCTCTTCTCATAGTCAGGTTAAGAAGGTATTTATCGGACCAGTTATAGTTAATACGACCAAAAACAGCTGCATATTTGTATTGAGAATAAAGAGTAGTTAAACTAAGCTTAGTTGCTGATCGAAAATCGCGCAGAACCTGGTCACTGCTGTAACCCTTACCTGTAATTGACTCGCCCGCATTTTTTTTACTTTGAAATGAACCGCCCAATAAAAAATCAATATTTCCCTTTCCTAAAGCCCGATGATAACTAAGTTGAGGTTCTGCAATCCACGAGGATATCCGGCTATTGGTATATGCAGCTTGCCGTTCTGCTGCCAGGTAGGGTATTCCCTCGGGAATGGAAGATGATGCTAAAGGAGCAAAGAACTCATTTGCCTGGATTTGATTGTAACCAAAGCTACTTTTTACTTCTAATCCGGGTAAAATTTGATAACTCAAAACTGAATTACTCACCAGGTTATTCGTTCTGCTTTCATAGATAGCTTGCTGAAGCGATAAAGGGTTCCACCATGTAGAACTTCCTGCTGCGTTAGGCTCCCAGTTTAAACTGCCATCATCATTGTACAATTTGGGAGCATTCGGAGCCGTGGTTATTGCCTGGTAGGTAAGATCATTCAAAGGAAGATTGATAGCATTAAAAAGATAAGATCCGCCTAATTTCAAACGGAATTTTTGATTGGCAGAAACTGTATTAAGGTTAAAGTTGAGACTGGCATTGCTGGTTGGCTGGTCATTGCGAAACACGGTGGTCGTACGGTTATACGTGCCACCCACTCTATATTGTACATTATTAGTTCCTCCAGAAACGCCTAGGTTGAAATTGTTGTATTGAGCAATGCCTCCAATTAATTCCTTCTGCCAGTCTGTATATCTTGTCGTATCCCAAATCGTCAAATCAAATTCATAGGTTGCATTCGGATCACGGGCAGGAAGTGCTAAACCATCGTTTTTAAAGGCTTCTCTTCTCATCATAATATACTGCTCTGTGTTGAGCATATCTACATGCTTGCCCACTTTGCCCCAGCCGTGTTGCAGATTGAGGTCCACTTTCATTTTTCCGGTCTTTCCTCTTTTTGTTGTGATCAGAATAGCTCCGTTAGCTGCTCTTGAACCATAGATAGCTGTTGCATCAGCATCTTTCAATACATCAATGGCCTCAATATCGGCAGGGTTGATATAATTTAATGGATTACCGGCTGAGGCGTCTGAACCAGAATTTCCTAATATCTGCCCGAAGCTATTTGCTCCCCTTCCTCCCCTTGTCGTAGATAACAATTGTGACGGATAAGGCACCCCATCTACTACAATAAGTGGGTCGTTGCCATTAGCAATGCTATTGGTTCCCTGTATGCGTACGGTTACGCCTCCGCCGGGTACGCCTGTATTTTGTGTAACCACCAAGCCAGCCACTCTCCCCTGCAAAGCAAGCAGAGGATTGGTCACCGGTTGCTTTTCAATATCCTTTGCACCCACATGTCCCACATTTGCCAGGGAGTTCTTTTGTTTTTCGGTATAATACCCTTTATTAATAATTACTTCTCCCATCAGTTTTTCATCCGCCTCCAACTTCACCATAAAATTCGTGGTGCTCCCCACCTTAAAACTCTGAGATTTGTATTCCGCATAACTAATAACAATCACATCATCTGCACTCAACCCCTTCAACACAAAGACTCCGTTCACGTCGGTACGTGTCATCAACTTATCACTACCTTTTACTGAAATCGTTGCTCCCTGCAAAGGGTTACCGTCTTTGTCGATTACTTTGCCAGAGATATCGATTGCCCTCGCTTCTCCTTCTCCATTTCTGGCCGGGATAGGTGAACCGGGAGGATCCTTGCGACTTATCACGATCGCATCATCTTCTATACTAAAACCTACCGGCTGGTCTTTCAAACAAATATTCAACGCGTCATTCAACGACATGTCCTTTACATCCATACTCACCGGCCGGGTGTCTTTTAGCATCTGGCGAGTAAAGAGGAAATCATAACCGGTTTGTCTCTGGATTTCCCTGAATACCTTTTCCAGGGGAGCATCCTTGACGGACAGTGTTACACGTTGTGAATGGCCTGCCGCAGAAACACTGAGGCATGCGGCAAGAAGAAAGACGGCTGTAATTTTCATAACCCTGATAATTTGGGTTAGGCCATTCCCGCAGCTAAGAGAACGGTCATAAGCCCCGCCTTCGTTATCCCGATAGCTATCGGGACGGCGGACAAAATTTAATTGCATAGCTTTGCAATAGTTGGTTAATAAATAATGATTCCAGCGAGTTGTTGTTTATCCAATTTGCCAGCCTTCGCCAAAAGCACAGCTGGCACGGCCGGAAGTGTTACTAGCGCTTCTGGCTTTTTTTTACCCGCCGTAGCCTTAGCGAAGACGGGACTTTCTTTATCTTAATCAACGTCTACCCTCTCCCCTTTAATGACTCTAGGGTGAAGCCACGGTGACGGTTCTGCCCTCAATCTTAAATTTCACCGC
>DASSFT010000412.1:0-4555 GCA_035694045.1 Chitinophagaceae bacterium | reverse complement strand
TGCATCAACAGAAACAGACAACCTTCCTTATAATTCCGAATTAAAACCTTATCAAAGTGATGGCAAATCCAGCGGCACCATGGATGATCGCTGGGCTTTTACGGAACGAAATACATTTCTCGACTACAGTACGGTAGCCAGTTTAGCAGCAGCCTCCAGGGCTTTGAGAGGGTATAACGATACTTTGTCACAACAATGCCTGTTCTATGCAAGACAACTTTGGGATGAAGATGAAGGCAAAACGGATACCTCCCGGTTTGCTGCGTTCCGGAGAAATATAAAAGCTCCTGCTTCACTTCAGTTATACATCACTACAAAAGGCGAAAAATATGCCGCTGAATTTAAGAATACAGTCTGGCAAATACTGGACAGAAATGTTTCTTTTGGAATTCGACAGGCATTGCAGGCCATCCCTTATATGGACGAAGTGTATAAAAACAAGCTACGTGCTTACGTGGTTAAACTAAAAGCTGTTTGTGATGACTACGCAAAGCAAAATCCTTACGGTGTGCCTATTGCGACCGGGGGATGGGGCGGCAGCGGTGGCGTCGTCAACTTTGCAGCCACCAATTATTATGCAAATAAATATTTTCCTGATATCATAACGCCGGAGTATGTTTTCAGGGGCCTCAATTATATTTTCGGATGTCATCCTTATTCCAATGTTTCCTTTGTTTCTTCAGTGGGTACTTTATCAAAGAAAATCACTTATGGAAACAATCGTGCAGATTTCCGGTTCATAGCCGGGGGTATTGTGCCGGGCATACTTGTGTTGAAACCAGATTTTCCGGAAAACAAAGAGGACTGGCCTTTCTTGTGGGGTGAGAATGAAGTAACAGTGGGCGGTTGTGGGGATTACATTTTTTTGGCAGCCGCTGCAGCTCAATTAGCAAAAGGATTGTAACGGAAGAATTCATTAGTTATGAAACATAAACCCTCGCTGTTGAATTTGAGCACTGCGCTATTACTTTCAAACTTAGTGTTGGCGCAGAATCCAATTGTCAGAACGCAATACTCGGCCGATCCTACAGCAAGAGTTTTCGGAGACAAAGTGTATTTATTTGCCTCACATGATATTTTAGCCACAGAAGGCAAGGGAAGAGTAGGATGGTTTTGCATGGAAGATTACCATGTGTTTTCCTCTTCCAATCTTGCTGACTGGACCGATCATGGTGTGATCATAGAACAGAACAAGGTACCATGGGTTCGTCCTAACAGTTACAGCATGTGGGCGCCGGACTGTATCCAGAGAAATAACAAGTTCTATTTCTATTTTCCTACCTCGCCGAAAGACACAGTTACTTATGGAAGAGGCTTTACAATTGGTGTAGCTGTTGCTGATAAACCTGAAGGTCCATATGTCCCCCTGGAAATGCCGATAAAAGGAGTTCGTGGAATTGATCCCAATGTATTCATCGATAAAAATGGACAGGCATACCTGTACTGGTCAGCGGGAAATATCTATGCTGCAAAGCTGAAAGAAAACATGACCGAACTGGCTTCTGATCCCATAATACTAAAGGATCTTCCCTCGAAAGGATTGAAAGAAGGCCCTTATTTATTTGAACGGGCCGGAATTTATTACCTGACTTTTCCGCATGTTGAGAATAAAATTGAACGACTGGAATACGCAACCAGCGATAACCCTTTAGGACCCTTTAAAATGACCGGTGTAATTATGGATGAATCCCCAACAGGATGCTGGACAAACCATCATTCGATCATTCAAATTAAAAATCAATGGTACCTGTTTTATCATGACAGGGACTACTCACCAAATTTTGACAAAGCAAGATCTGTCAGGGCAGACAGTTTGTTTTTCAATGAGGATGGCACGATTAAACAAGTTGTTCGTACGTTGAGGGGAATTGGTGTGACCAATGCAACAAGAGAGATACAAATTGACAGGTATAGCAAAATGAGCGATAACGACGTATCTATTGCTTTTATCGATACGCTTGATAGGTTTAAAGGTTGGAAAACAATCTTTAACAGGGCAGGTGCATGGGTTCAATACAATACAGTGGATTTTGGAAGCAAATCGCTAAAAACTGTTTTAATAAATGCTGCTGCTGAATCCGGCGCCGTATTGCAAATTCACATAAACAGCATCAACGGGCCTGTTATTGCAGAAATAAAAATTCCAAAGAGTACTAATTGGAAAATAATTAAAGCACCCCTTATGAAATTTCATCCTGGAATTCAAAACCTTTTTGTGGTATCAAATGGGAACAATATAGCAGAAGTCGATTGGGTAAGGTTTGAATAGAAAAAAACAAACTGGAAAATATATTGAAAAGAGCCGACAAAAAATACCTGATAATCAGACCTCAGATACGGAAATGAAAACATTAGTATGCACCAAGCCCGGCGAGTTTGAGTATGTAACAGCAAAAATGCCCGAGCTGAAGCCGGGACATGCCATCATAAAAATTAAACGAATCGGAATTTGCGGAACCGATTTACATGCATTTGAGGGGACACAGCCCTTTTTTGAATATCCCCGCATTTTGGGCCACGAACTTTCGGGAGAATTGATTGCCTTTGATAAGGCGCCAGGGTTTCAGGTCGGGGAGGCAGTTACTTTCATCCCTTATTTCTATTGCGGAAAATGTATCGCCTGCCAAAAAGGAAAACAAAATGCATGTGTGAATATAAAAGTTTGTGGAGTGCATCAACAGGGCGGGATGGCCGAATATCTTTCGGTGCCGTCATACTCTCTGGTACACGGCGAAGGATTAAGTTTTGATGCATTAGCCCTTGTTGAGCCATTGGCGATTGGAGCACACGGAGTGCGGAGGGCAGCAAACATACAAGGAGAGTATGTTTTAGTTATCGGGGCCGGCCCGATAGGATTAGGTACAATGGAGTTCGCGCGTATTGCAGGAGGCGAGGTCATTGCCGCAGATGTTAACGCCAATCGCCTGAAATTTTGCAGGGAACATTTAAAAGTAAAGCATACGATAAATGCATCGAATGCTGACTTAATACAGCAACTGATGGCTATCACTCAGGGTGATATGCCGACGGTCGTAATAGATGCAACTGGAAATCGAAAGGCCATCGATAATGCATTTCAGTACCTGGCTCACGGAGCCCGATATATTTTGATAGGACTGCAAAAGGGTGAGATCTCTTTTAGCCATCCTGAATTTCATAAAAGGGAAGCAACATTAATGAGCAGCAGAAATGCGACCAGGGAGGATTTCGACCATGTGATTGCCTGCTTGAAAAGAAAGAAGATAGAGCCAACGAGCTATATCACGCATAGGGTGCCCTTTGACCAGGTGAAACATGAATTTGGAGGATGGTTAAATCCTGCAAACGGGGTTATAAAGGCCATGGTCGAAATGGAGTAAAACAAATAATCAGGCTGTCATTTGCGAAGAAATTACGGATGTAATCATCAGCGACAGCCGATAAAAATTACAATAATTATGAAACTTGCATTCGTAATGACATTACTGCTTTGTTCTACCTCTTGTTTTACCCAAAAGCTGCCGTTTCAAAACCCGAACTTAAGCTTCGAAGAAAGAGCAAAGGATCTAATTTCCCGCCTGACGTTGGAGGAAAAGGCATTGTTGATGCAGGATCAATCTCCTGCCATTCCCCGATTGGGAATCAAAAAATTCAATTGGTGGAGCGAAGCCCTGCATGGCCTTGCCAATAATGACAGCGTTACTGTTTTTCCTGAACCCATAGGAATGGCTGCTTCTTTTGATGACTCGCTTGTTTATAAAATTTTCAACGCTGCCTCGGATGAAGTACGGGCTAAATACAATAAAGCCATGCGAAAGGGCCAGGAAAACAGGCGATTTCTCAGTCTTTCTGTATGGACACCCAATATAAATATCTTCAGGGATCCCCGTTGGGGGCGTGGCCAGGAAACTTACGGAGAGGATCCTTACCTCACTTCCCGTATGGGTGTGTCCGTTGTGCATGGGTTGCAGGGACCATTAGATTCGAAATACAGAAAACTTTTAGCTTGCGCTAAACACTTTGCAGTCCACAGCGGACCCGAATGGAGCCGCCACCAATTAAACCTTAATAATGTTAATCCATCCGATCTATATGATACTTATTTGCCCGCTTTTAAGGCGCTTGTGATAAAGGCGGATGTACGTGAAGTGATGTGCGCCTATCAACGTTTGGATGATGAACCATGTTGTGGCAACAACCGTTTGTTGCAATCCATCCTTCGTGATCAATGGGGTTTCAAATATCTTGTGGTTTCTGATTGTGGGGCTGTCACTGATTTTTTTACAAGCCATAAAGTTTCCTCTGATGCAACACATGCTTCATCAAAAGCGGTTTTAGCAGGCACTGATGTGGAATGTGTTTGGGCCGGTTATGCTTTTGAACATTTACCTGATGCTGTCAAAAAAGGTCTGGTCAGCGAAGATGAGATCGATAAGCATTTAATGCGAGTATTAGAGGGCCGTTTCAGTTTGGGAGAAATGGACGACGATGCATTGGTGCCCTGGACAAAAATTCCGGAGTCTACTATCAATAATGTAGAACACAGGCAGCTTGCTTTAAATATGGCCCTTGAATC
>DASSFT010000411.1:0-6338 GCA_035694045.1 Chitinophagaceae bacterium | reverse complement strand
CCATAGAACTTTCCCTTTAAAACAAGTACACAGGAACGCTCATCAGCCTGCAACCCACCTTCAATAATGGCGAAAGAAGGTTTTGTCTGCAATGATTCGATGGCTTCATTGACTCTTGCATTGTAATCAGATGGACTTTCTTTCTGCTCGCAAGCGCCGAAGCAATATCCTTCTTCAATCCCCTGGCACCTGTCATTATCCGTTTGCATAAAGCATAAACGGGGGCAGAGATTGAACTGTTTGATGATCTTCCTGAGGATCGAGTGACCCTCGAGGACATTGTGGATAATGCAGGCAGGTTCCAGTTGTTTTTTATTTTTTTCGATGGCCAGCCGTGTGTACCCTCTCATATCTTCATAGGCATAAATGCCATAAGCATCTTCCCATCCTTTTTGAGAATAGTTAAACACCGGCCATAGTTTTTTGATCTCGGTAGACTCAAGAATACAGGCCATCAGTTCCGTGGCACAGGGTTGATGGCTGATCGAGAATGTATGTCGCAGGAAATTTTGCTTTTGCCGGCCCTGCGAGTTGTTGCTGAAATGGCTGTTTACCCGGTAACGGATATTCCTCGCTTTACCTACATAAATGATCTTTCCCTTTTCATCATGGAAATAATAAACGCCGGGTGTATACGGCAATTGATCAAAATGTTCTTTTGGCACATTCGGAGGTAAGATGAACTCCTTGGAATTTCGTTGCAGGCTTTTCTGGATGAAATTATTCCTGTCGCCTTTTAATATTTGCCTGAATACCTCTACCGTTGCGTCCGTGTCTCCTCCAGCCCGGTGCTGATTGACAATTTCGATACCCAGGGAGTTACATAGCTTTCCAAGACTGTAGGAAGGAAAACCGGGTAATATTTTACGACTTAATCTTACCGTGCATAATTTTTTTGATTCCAGCATAAAACCGCACTGATCGAGGTGAGCCTTCACAAACGAATAATCGAAATTGACGTTATGGGCGACAAAGACTTTATCGTGCAGTAAATTATAGATCGTGGGAGCCAGCTCTTCAAATTCCGGCGCCCGTGATACCATTTCATCAGTAATACCGGTCATGGCCTGTATGTAACGCGGGATAGGTTGGTTTGGATTGATAAGGCTTTCAAATCTTTCCGTCACCTTTTCTCCATCAAATATCTGAATGGAGATTTCGGTTATGCCATGTGCTGCGGCATATCCCCCGGTTGTCTCTATATCCACTATTGCATACATAAAAGGAACAGCTAATTTCGTAAAAAATTGGCAACACTGACCGACGATAAGATGCTGATGTTTCGTAACCGGCTTACGAAAGTGTTCCGTCATTTGGCCAAACAGGCCAGGCGCCTGGGGATCAATTGCTACCGCCTTTACGATCACGACCTGCCCGAGTTTCCGCTTTGCATTGAATTTTATGGCGATAAACTATATGTCGCAGAATATAAGCGATATCACGGCTTGACCGAAGACGAGCATGACCAATGGATAGAAAAAACTATTGATATTATAGTTGCTGTAACTGGTGTCCCCCCGCAAAATATTTTTGTTAAAGTTCGCCAGCGAAAACAGGGGAGGGAAGGCCAATACCAAAAGCTGGATACACAGCAGCATGAATTCACGGTAGAAGAAAACGGCTTGCAATTTATTGTAAATCTCAGCGACTACCTGGATACCGGCTTATTCCTGGATCATCGCATCACCCGGCAAATGATCAGGGAGGAAGCAAAAAATAAGAAAGTGCTCAACCTGTTTGCATATACCGGTTCTTTCTCAGTTTATGCAGCCGCAGGTGGGGCCAATGAAATTGTCACGGTGGATCTCTCCAGGACTTACCTGGATCGGGCTCAAAGAAATATGACGTTAAATGGTTTTAGTGATGATTCGAAATACAGGTTTGTCCAGGCTGATGTGAAGCAATATCTCAAAACGATCAGCGGGAACGGATTCGGGCTCGTTATCCTGGACCCACCAACTTTCAGCAACAGCAAACGGATGGAGGATTTCCTGGATACACAACGCGATCACGTGGAAATGATCAATGACTGTCTCGGGGGAATGGAAAAAGGAGGGACCTTATATTTTAGTACCAACTACCAGAAATTCATCCTGGCAAAAGAAGCCATAAATGCTTCTTCGATAAAAGATATCACCCGGGCTACCACCTCATTCGATTTTGAAAGATCGGCTCCACGGTATTGTTTTAAAATTATAAAATAGAAAAAGCTCCCGCACTTGCGAGAGCAATTAATTTAGCGGCAATCGCCGAAAGACGACAACAAAGGTTGGGACAAAAAAATTATCTACCCCAGGTAAAGATCATAATAGCAGCGATCAATAAGATCATTGCACCTACGATCAAATTTCCTTGTACCTTTTCGTCGTGAAGAATAGAGTTAAATTTCTTCATAACCTGATTTTTTTTGTTTTCAAATTGGTTTCGATCAGGTTTTCACGGGGAGCGAATTGAACTCAGGCGGTCATTAGAGAGGATAGGGATGGCCAATTGGGTTCCGGGCAAAGGTAGAGCCTAAAATGATGCTGAACAAGTCGCAATAGGGATTTCTTGACATTTATTGGGTAGGTTTACCCACAAAAAGCAGCCCTGCGAATAGTAAAATCCCGATTAATCATGCCTTTTAGCCCTATTCCCGCTTGGAATTCGCGGTTTAATAGTTATCAGCGGATAATTACTTTCTGTTGTGCGGTCGTCTCTCGGCTCCTCAATTGAACGATATATGTTCCGGCCGGCATGGCGCCAACCGGGATATCGACCCGACCGGTCCTGCCATTGATGTCTTGTTTTACGAGTATTTCTCCTTTCATGCTCACCAGTTCGAGAGTATTATAGGAATTGTCCACGAACACATTTATAACGCCCGTAGTGATAATGGAGGGGCGAACAAAATCCCCGTTCTTACCCCCGGTTTCTACCGAAGCAATGCGAGACAGATCGGAACTGTTGTCAAGGTTTATCGTTTTCAATCGATAAAATTGTTTCCCGATGGTGAGAGGAGTATGGATAAACGAATAAGCTGCGCCGCCAGGATTGTTGGTCGCGTTAACAACACCGACCAGGTTGAATGTAACCCCGTCCTTGCTATGCTCAATTTCAAAACGGGAAAGATTTTCTTCAAAGCTTGTCCGCCAGTTCAGTTGTGTATTCCCGTTTACAAGACGGGCTGTAAAGTCGGTCAATCGAACAGGTAATACAGCATCAACGGCGAGTGACATCACCCTTCCGCCGCTAAACTGGGACACCAGTAGAATTTCCCCGCTTTCTGTTTCGCCAATACTCGGAACACCGGATAGCAACCCAGTCTGCGGATACACGGTCCAGCCGCCTGCACCGTCAGGTCTGATCTTATAAAAAGTGCCGGAATAATAATCAGTAGCCAGGTAAAATCCTTGTAGCGGTGCGTTGACGGGGAGAGTACCCCTGTAAACAACACCACCTGTCACGGCAGCACCACCTGGATTAGGATAGGTAAAGATTGGGAACTGGTAATTACCTATCGGTCCGCAGCCGGAGGTATTAAATGCCAGATTGCCTTCGTAGCATCTCCAGCCATAATTGACACCGGCTGTGGAATTAGACGGGCTGAAATTAATCTCTTCACGACTTCCCTGGCCTACGTCGCCAATCCACAAATTGCCATTCAAACGATCGAAGCTGTAACGAAATGGGTTGCGCAAACCAAACGCGTAGATCTGGTCGAGGGTATCGGGAGTTGTTACACCAAAATAAGGATTAGTTGAAGGGCTGGAATAGTAGGGCGGCGAGGGATTACTATTCACATCCAACCTCAACAATTTTCCCAGCAGGACATTTGGATTTTGTGCATTATTGGGCGGATCACCTCCACTGCCTCCGTCTCCGGTTGCCAGATACAGGTAACCGTCGGGTCCAAAGCGAATCGTCCCACCATTGTGGTTGGCGTTTACCGGGTGTGGTATCGTCAGCACTATTGCCTTTGAATTTTCATCTGCGGAATCAGGGTTGCTACTTACCTGGTAACGGGCTATTTCGAGATCACCAGTCGCATTTGTATAATACACATAGAACATTCCATGAAACGGACTAGTTGCGTTGGCATACTGCGGATGAAAAGCCATGCTTAACAAACCACGCTCACTCCCGGAAGACATACCGGTGATACCGGTTACAGTGAGAAAGGTATCCAGTTTTACATATGAGCTGTTATACACAAAGATGGATCCGGTGTTTGTGGCTCCCTGCATGACTACAAATATCCGGTTGCTGCCGTCGCCAGCATTAGTGACCTGGATAGGAGTTCCCAGGCCTGTGATAACAGGTGTTACTGTCAAATGGGGATCCTGTGCGAATAAAGCGATGCGAATAACGAGCAGTGTAAAAGTAATGGTGGGCCTCTTCAAGTAAATTTTCCACATAGATATGAATTTTAGGTAGAGACCGGTTATAATAATCGGGTTAGGCCGCAAATTGGATGCCTGAAATAAAAAAAGCTGTTCCGGTTAACGAAACAGCTTTCCCTACGTGTCGCGTGATATCGCTATAAAGTCTTCAAGACATCATTCATACTCCGTACAGCATCAGCGCTTTTATTAAATTCAGCCTGTTCCTTCTCGTTCAAATCAAACTCGAAAATTTTTTCCCAGCCATTCTTTCCAATCACTACAGGGACGCCAAGGCAAATGTCCTTCTGGCCATATTCGCCATTCAATGATACGCAGCAGGTGAACAGTTTTTTCTCATCTCTCACAATGCTTTCTACCAGTGCAGCCCCTGTAGCACCCGGTGCATACCAGGCGGATGTACCAATTAATTTGGTAAGAGTAGCGCCACCCACCATGGTGTCGGCTATGATTTGTTTTTGCTGTTCTTCATTCAAAAACTTTGTGACCGGCACACTGTTCCAGGTGGCAAAGCGGATAAGTGGTATCATCGTTGTATCACCGTGTCCCCCGATTACCACCGCGTTGAGGTCTGCGGGACTGCAATTAAGACGTAAGCTAAGCTGGTATTTAAATCTTGCACTGTCCAATATCCCGCCCATGCCGATGATCCTGTTTTTAGGAAGACCAGTGGAAGTTAGCGCGAGATAGGTCATTGTGTCCATCGGGTTGCTGATCACCACGATGATTGTATTGGGCGAATGTTTTAAAATATTTTCGCAAACACCTTTTACAATACCCGCGTTTGTCCCAATCAGTTCCTCTCTTGTCATCCCGGGTTTGCGGGGGAGCCCGGATGTGATAACAACTACATCACTCCCGGCTGTTTTTGAATAATCGTTTGTAGATCCGGTGATCTTTGTATCGAACCCAAGCAGGGTGGCTGTTTGCATCATGTCCTGCGCCTTACCTTCAGCAAGACCTTCTTTAATATCCAGTAATACTAATTCCTGCACCAGTTCTTTGCGGGCAATATTATCGGCACAGGTAGCGCCGACAGCGCCAGCGCCTACAACAGTAACTTTCATTATATACTTTTAAGGAATTGAGAAATTATTTTGCCCGGCAAAGGTATAAGAAAGTTGATTTGAGAGGCTGAAGTTTTTTGCTTTATTGTCAGAAGAATACCTGCGCCTGCAGCAGTATATGTGCGCCTTCACTGGAAATGCCGTAAGTGCCGGTCAATGCAGCCCTGTCAAACGGAATTATGATCAGGCCACCGCCATAGCCGTGATGCCAGAGATTGGAGATTTCACCCGGTTGCCATACCCGTCCATTATCATAAAAGGCCAGCAAACCGATTTTTCCTTTAAACAGGTAGTTGCTTGTAGGAACCACCCAGCGCAGTTCATTGTTATTATAAAAACTGTTTTTCCCGAAAAATCTTTCCCGTGAATATCCCCGCAAGTTTTCATTTCCCCCCAATATATTGAGGTGATAATAATCCGCGTCACCGCTAATAACTCCGCCACCGCCACGTACCGCGATGCTGAAGGCGTTGCCGAGCGGAACATAAAAGGACAAAGCAGACGAACCTTTAAAAAATGAGCGGTTCGTTTCCTGCAAATTTTTTACATAACCGCCCCCTAACTGGAACCGGAGTCCTTTTGTCGGGAATACGTGGTTATTTACCCGTTCGTACCAATAACCAGCTTCAAGTCCGGCAAACGCTTTAGCCCCAAATACAGAAGGATCTTCATGAAAATCGGTCAGTACATTGTTCGTATTGATTTGTACCCTCTGGTAAAAAGCGCTGAATTCGACAGTATGGTGAAGGGCGAACATTCTTCCGACACCGATGCTTCCATATAATCGAGTGCTCTTGGTGCTATAATAAGTTCTCGAAGCTTTTGTATCATTGACAGTATTATTGCCCACACCATAAAAGTTCTCTACAGCAGGGATATCCAGCCTGGC
>DASSFT010000410.1:0-3402 GCA_035694045.1 Chitinophagaceae bacterium | reverse complement strand
CGGGAGCCTCGGGCGCCATATTCGGCTTGTATGGAGTTTTTTTGGCGCTGCTAAGTACAAACCTTGTCCCCAAACATATACGCAACAGTTTATTGCAAAGCATTGGAGTTTTCGTTGCCTATAATCTTATATATGGTATGAAGTCTGGGGTTGATAATGCCGCACACATCGGTGGATTGGTGAGTGGCTTGCTGATCGGGTACTTGTATTATCTGGGGTTAAAGCCGCCTCAGAAAAAAAACCCACTGGCCATTGCTGGGATTTTAATAGTTGTATCACTGGCAGCCGCTTTTTTTTATTTAAATCAAAATAAAGTATCAAAAGAAACAAGGCTAAAGACGAAGACGGAAATGGATGAATATAAATTTCCCGATGCAGCTAAATACAACGAGCAACTAAATAAGTTTGCTGAGGCAGAGGAGAAAGCGTTGACACCATTAAAAACTGATGTGCCCGATCCAAAACAACTTGAGCAGGTTACTTTGCCTGCATGGGATACCGCAGAGCGGGCCGTGGATCTTATGCAGTCCTACAGGGTGTCCGCGAAAGCCATACAGGAGGCGGAGTTATTAAAACGATATGTGTTGCTAAGGAAAGAAGAAGCCAGGCTTAAGATAGAAATATCATCAAAAGGAGACACCACAAAGAGCGCTGAGCTGGATCGGATCTACATCGCACTGGATAGCTTGTTCACTAGGAAAAAAGCCCTTAATGAAAATAAACAATCAGCCAATTAATTTCTTTTCCAGTTCCTCCAACGATGCCCCTTTTGTCTCTGGTACCTTTGTCAACACCCAAATTAATTGAAGTACCATCATCCCGGCAAAGAATGCAAAAATGGGCCAGGGATTTTTTCCGAAAATACCTTTCTTCTCATCCAGGAAAACGGGAGTAATTAATGTAATGATAGCTGCAAATATCCAGTGAATACTTGCCCCGAAGGATTGTCCCATCGCTCGCACTTTATTGGGAAATATTTCAGCGATAAATACCCAGATCACGGCGCCCTGCCCGATTGCATGGGAAGCGATGAATAGTAACAAGAATGTCATCAGGAAAGCAGAATCGGCATGTGACCTGAATGCATAGGCTACCATTGCAAGACTGATAATATATCCGAATGACCCGATGACCAGCAGCGTTTTTCTTCCTAACCGGTCGATAAGGTATATTCCTACAAATGTGAACAGGAGGTTGGTGCCACCAATTGCTATGGAATTACCCAGGGACTCTTTTGCTCCCAGCCCTGCCTGAGAAAGGATTTCAGGGGCATAGTATAATATAAAATTGATGCCGGATAACTGGTTAAAGAACGCCACAAAAAAAGCCAGCCACAAAAGCCTGCTATATTTCCTGCCGAAAATTTTTTCCGTGCTTTTTTCCTGCCCAATAGCTTTATCCGCTTCGATAATATTTTTCATTTCTGCCTCAGGGCTCTGGTTACCGATCTGTGCGAGGACTTCTGTCGCTTTCGGGAAATCTTTTTTAACCGAGATCAGCCATCTCGGGCTTTCGGGAACAGAGATCACCATGATCGTATAAACCAGGGAAGGAATCGCTAATACACCCAGCATCCATCTCCAGTCGTCGCCGCCACCTACTCCCTGCAAAAGATAGTTGGAAAGAAAAGCGACCAATATTCCAAATACAATATTAAACTGGTATAAAGCAGTGAGGCGTCCTCTTGTCGCCGGGGTAGATATTTCTGAAATATATGTAGGGGCCACGACTGATGAAACCCCAATACCCAACCCGCCAATAAATCGGAAGAAAGAGAAAATATACGGATTGGGCGCCAGCGCAGTGCCAAATGCTGAGACAGCAAACAGGATCCCAACCCAGAGAAGTGTTTTCTTGCGACCGAGCCGTTCCGAAGGAAAGCCTCCTATCAAAGCGCCGGCTACCGTACCCCAGAGGGCCATTGACATAATAAAAATGCCATGAAACCAGGGGGAGATATCCATTGTATGCCATAGGTCCTTGATGGGTTGATTGGCCCCTGATATAACAACGGTATCAAATCCAAATATGAAACCAGCCAGCGCAGCTACTATGGAATAGCGCAGCAGTTTGTTTTTGTTCATAGCAAGTTCGTTTGGAAAAGAAAGATAGGAAATTAAGGTGAGTGGTGAATTGTGAATGGTGAGTGCGGGACCTAAGGGGTAAATGCAAGCCCAACACTAAGAACTAACGACTATCCACCCTCAACATAAGAAAATCGCCTATCAAACCCCACGCTCATTAATATGCACGTTGCCATCCAGTATCCAGCATCTCCGCACGAACGACTCACCACTCACCACTCACGACCTACTTAGAATCCGGTGTGATAAGCTTTCCTGCTCTAGTCAGATCTTCCGGTGTATCTATCTCAACCCCCATATAATCGACAACGATCATACGCAGGGGAATACCATATTCTAAATAACGCAGGCATTCTATTTTTTCGGCGGCTTCCAAAGGCGTGACCGGCCATTTTGTAAAATCAAGCAAAGCTTTTTTCCGGAACGCATAAACACCAATATGTTCGTAATAAGTAACCGGGGCATTCGTATCCCTGGGATAAGGAATTACCGAACGACTGAAGAAAACTGAATTCATGTTCCTGTCGACTGCCACCTTTACAAAATTTGGATCGTCGATTTCAGTTTGTTTGGTCAACACCTGCATCATCGATGCTACCTGTACCGACGGATCATCAAATTGTTTCAGCAGTTTTTCCAGCGGTTCTCTTTTTACAAAAGGAGTATCGCCCTGTACATTGATAATAATATCAGCATCCATTCCTTCGGCCGCTTCGGCTATTCGATCAGTGCCGCTTTCATGTTCTTTCTTACTCATCACAGCTTTTCCGCCATGGGAAGAAATTTCTTTATAGATGATATCGCTGTCTGTAACAACAATGACCTCGTCAAATAATCCCGTAGCGACGGTAGCATCATAGGTATGTCGGATAACCGGCTTGTTTGCCAGCAACTGCATCAACTTGGCGGGAAACCTCGTGGCGGCATACCGTGCAGGTATCATGGCGATGGTTGTCATTCAGCAAATTTAGCAGGTATGATAAAAAAGAACCAAATAACAAGAACCAAATAAATTACAAGTCTTAAATCTTAAAATCAAAATACCCTACGTGTAAGGTTTGGTTCTTGATATTTGGTCCTTGGTGCTTTCCCGATAGCTATCGGGATGGTTCTTGTTTTTTGGTTCCTGGTGCTTTCCCGATAGCTATCGGGATGGTTCTTTGTTCTTTTTCAGAGATCCAACTTCTGAAAAGGCTTCTTCATCAAATCCATAACACTCTCATCTTTTTCGTTGGGATAATAACGGTCGAGCCCGTACCTGATATCTTTTGGATCCAGTTTCATAAAAGTACCCAGGATGCGGTCCCAGAAAGAAAAC
>DASSFT010000409.1:0-4562 GCA_035694045.1 Chitinophagaceae bacterium | reverse complement strand
GGTTTCGGCTTCGCCGGATATAGCTTCATTGTCAAAAGAAGCCTGTGCTAACGACTACCTGGAAAAACCTTTTGAATTAGCCCACCTTCTTAAATTGGCGGATTATTATTGCAGTAAGAGAGAAGCGGCCCGGTCCGGACCGAATAATCTTTGAACCGTTATCTTATCGATGAAAATACATAGGATGGCTCCAGGGTCACACTCATGATTCTTTCCAGCTCATCGCTAAGCTCGGTGATCTTAAAAGTTTTTAGGACTGATCCGGATGCCCCTATTTCAGTAGCCGCAGTACTCATCAATTCATTAATAAACATCGAGTATAGATATTTCTTCGTGTGTTGGAGTGAAGGTTGATTGCTGATCTCAGACAGGAATTGAAGACCATTCATGCCCCGAAGCTTGAAGTCTACGAATATGAGGTCTGGTACAAGATGCTGCAATATTTCAATGGCTTGTTCCCCGCTACTGGCATAACTGCATTTGAACCCATCATCATGCGATACCAGTTTTAACGCATCCATCAGGAAGGTCAATTCATCTTTATCAGAGTCAACGAGAAGGATATGGGTTTTCATAAAAACTTTTTTTTAATGTTAATATCCAGGGTAATTGATCGCCGTTTGAAAGCAGGTCCGGGCTGTAAGCTTTTTATTGATCTGGCAACGTAGCATTGCTGCCGTATTCCAAAACTAAGGAAATATACCACCAGTAAATTCAAACGTTCGTAAAAAAATTTATTGACAGAAGGATAAAGGAAGGACCCTTCTTTTCAGCCAGAAATAAATGGGGAATTTTTTACAACAATACTTTTAACAGAGCATCAGTTGTTTACAAACCAGGACTTATTAAGATGGGATGTGTATTAAATGTCAATAGCGAGTTCGTTGATCAGTTCAGCATGTTGTGGGTACACATTCAAGAGCATCTTTTTATCGGCCAGCTCAAAATCTTCAAAATCAAAACCAGGTGATACAGTACAACCGACCAGGGTATAATCGCCGCCATCGGCTACTCTTGACGCAAACCAGTTGCCTGCCTTTATCACACAAAAGAAAGATTCAGCTTTCCCGGGATCATTACCGAGCCGGTGTTTGGTCAGCTGCCCACTATCATCGATTTCATACACGATCAATGCATCGCCGGAATAAAAATGCCAAAGCTCATCTGATCGGATACGATGAAAAGCCGAGAAGCCATGCTGCTGCAATAAAAAATAAATATGTGTGCAACTATTTCTTGTACCGGGAAAGTAAGAGGGAAGCTGTGTATTCTTTAACAGAAGAGGGGAACGATAGACTTCATTGTACCAACCACCTTCAATATGCCTGGTTAATTCGAGGTGTCTTATCCAGAAATCAGCGCCGTGAATCGACATCAGTTTTGTCGCTCAATATAAACTTTTTTACCCAGGAAGGCCGTGAGGGAATCAATGACCCTTGTCGTATCACGACTGGTTGGTAAAAGCACAAACAATTTATATTGTATCGAATCTTTTGTTTCCAACTGGAGGAGACTTGCAAGTTTCGTATCCTGTAATTGTTTATAACGCCTGAATACTTTGGGGGCCTTAGTGATCTCCAGGACGTATTTGTAGCTTTCCGGTTGCACAGCTGCCTGCTGGATCGTGTCGCCAGTCAGTTTGTTGGCCGTTGTATCTGGCACAGCAACCGTTGACTCATTATTATTATCAGACACAATTTCTTCGCTGGCTTTGTTTGTGGAAATAGTATAGCCGCCCCAGATGGCCAAACCAATACCGGCCAATATTAGTAAAGCAATGACAGGTTTCTTCCAGGGAGTCTTCACTGCAGGGGTGGCCAGGAATGCCTGGTATTTTGCGTCGACGTTGTCTTTTTTTGACAAGACCTGTTTTTCTCTTTCCGGATCGTCCTTCATTCGTGGATTTATATTCCCGGGTGTAAAAGCAAATTCTCCATGTTTGATTTTTACGAGCGTACCAATGCCTTCAAAAGAAAATGGTTTGTTGATATTAAGAAATTGCTGAACGATCTGCAGATGGGATTCGAGGTCCGATTCGGCGAGCACTCTCATCTTCCCCGATTTTTCAGAAATATAACTTACCAGTTCAGGGGCATCATGAAGTGAAGGATTGCATTTGAAGCTGATGCTCTCATTTAAACCGGTGTGTTTATTTTTTTCGGTGTCGATGTTAATGGCGGGATCCAGTAAAAAAGTACCTATTCCCGGCAAATCAAGCCGTTTATTAGTGTAAAGGTATTGGGCAAGCAGGTTGGCTAGTTTCACAGTATTGGAATTAAGTTGCACAATATATATAATTTGAAGCGGGAATGCAATAGGTATAACCCTATACTTTACCTTTGCGGTCCCTATGCTCACACAGGAGGAATCCAGGTTTATCGAATATTGGGAGGCCAACCGTCTCCGCCGCAAAAAGTTTTCCAAACAGCTCGCTCTCGGGCTTCCATTGGGAGTTGTTATAGTTACGGGCATCTTTTTCAGCTACCTTTCTGGCTGGCATAAGCAGGCGGATGCAGAGATCCGCTCACAAGCCCAGTCTACGCCCGATTATTCGACTATCATACTGGTGCTGATCGCGGCCGCACTGTTAATTGTGGTTTTTACGGCAGTGTTTTCAGCCCGCCACAAATGGGAGATGCATGAACAGCGCTACAGGGAATTGCTGGCTAAAAAGGAACACCCATAAATTTTTTGTATCCTTGCAGCGCAAAATGATGCACAATTGTCTTTAAGTCGCTATTGTTTAATTAAATAGAAACCTGGTGAAAAAACTCCTTCTGCCTTCCTTTTTGTTGTTTATCTCGTTTTTGAACTTTAATTGTTTTAAAAGTAAATCCTGCACCCCGAAGACCGTGGCCAGCGAAGTTGGCTCCCTTGATGCCTATTGTGCAGGTAATGGAATTACCCCTACTGTAGACCCCACTGGCCTTTATTACCAGATACTCGACCCGGGAACAGGTATTTCTCCAACGGCAAATTCAAAGGTATTTATCACCTATACAGGCAAACTGGTCAATGGGACCGTTTTTGATCAGCAAAGCAATTCCTCTCTTACTGGTTATGTGTTGAGCAGGTTGATTGATGGCTGGAGAGTCGGCATACCCAAAATAAAAGTCGGAGGACATATCCTTCTTGTTGTTCCCTCGGTCATGGGATATGGCTGCGACCAATATGGCGTCATACCTGCCAATTCTATCCTGTTTTTCGATATTACACTCGTGGACGTTCAAAATTAAACCCAATACTACCTGCAATTAGTGTCCCGTCCTCTTCAATGTGGGACGGGATTTTTTTAATTGTAATTTTGTGGGTTAAAACAATCAGTCTTGGCCTACGAACCCATCTCCGTCTTCGATATCTTTAAAATAGGCATCGGTCCCTCCAGTTCTCATACCCTGGGGCCCTGGCGGGCGGCACAACAGTTTATCGAATCCCTGGTTAAAAAAAATCTCTTATATAAAGTAAGACAAATAGAAATTCTTTTATATGGGTCATTAGCAAAAACAGGTCTCGGTCATGGTACTGATATGGCCATTCAGTTGGGATTAAGCGGCAATGACCCTGTCACATTCGATGTAAATAATATACATGCCCGTCTCAGCGATATTGCCGCAATGAAGAAGATCCTGCTCGGCGGTTTGCACGAAGTAGAGTTTGATCCGAGGGAAGATATCGAGTTCCTTATCACCGAATCCCTGCCTTTTCATCCCAATGCGTTATCCTTCCTGGTAACCCTGGAGAATAACGATGCCATATCAGAAACTTATTATTCGATCGGTGGTGGTTTTGTGGTGAAGGACCCCGGTGCTGATAATTCATCGAATGGACCAGGGTCCCAGGCTGTGCAGTTTCCTTTCCCTATAAACAATGCAGATGATCTTTTACACTGGTGTATAAAAACGGGCCTGTCTATACATGAGATAGTCTTGGAAAACGAGAACGCACTAAGACCTGAACAACAGACAAGGGAACAGTTGCTGGCTATCTGGCGGGTGATGAAAGAATGCGTTTATCGTGGCTGTAATACTGAAGGAACCCTGCCCGGTGGTTTGAGTGTAATAAGAAGGGCAGCCGGGTTAAACAAGAAACTTTTAAAGAATCAAACCTGGTCGGATTTTGATTCATGGATAAAAGCTATCAAACAGGGCGGGCACGATTTCAAATACATCCTGGACTGGGTGAGTTGTTTTGCATTAGCAGTAAATGAAGAGAATGCGTCTTTTGGCAGGGTAGTGACGGCGCCAACAAATGGGGCGGCTGGTGTGGTCCCTGCGGTACTGATGTACTATCTCATTTTTAATGAAGGTCATACTGATGATAAGATCATCCGGTTTTTATTAACCGCTTCCGAGATCGGGAGCATTTTTAAAAAAGGCGCCACTATATCGGCAGCTATGGGTGGTTGCCAGGCAGAGATCGGTGTATCATCTTCTATGGCCGCGGCTGCTTTGACCGAAGCGATGGGTGGCACGCAGCGACAGGCATTGATGGCCGCCGAGATAGCCATGGAGCATCATTTGGGAATGACCTGCGATCCAATCGGCGGATTGGTGCAGATACCG
>DASSFT010000408.1:0-2534 GCA_035694045.1 Chitinophagaceae bacterium | reverse complement strand
TTGACGGGTTGATATTGCCCGATTTACCCATGTTTGAGTTTGAAACGGAATACGGAGAGATTATTAAAAAAAATCACCTGGATTTTATCTTTTTGATCACTCCGGAGACTTCCGACGAGAGAATCAAAAAATTGGATCTGTTAAGTACGGGTTTTATCTACGCCGTTTCCTCTTCCTCAACCACAGGAACTGACAAGAACATGGTTTCTGTTGGCGCTTATCTTGAAAGACTTGGAAAACTGAAATTAAAAAACCCTGTCCTGGTAGGTTTTGGCATTAAAGACAGGCGGAGCTTTGACGAGGCCTGTCAACTGGCTAATGGAGCAATTATTGGTACCGCCTTTATTAAGGCATTGGAAACGAACGGTTCTATAGAAAAAACTGTTAAACAGTTTATAAGCGGTATCCTGACCTGATGCCTGCAATGATTCCTTAAAAAAAGAAATTATCTTTGTCCATTGTTTTATTAAAACAGGCTACTCGATGAAAAGGATATGCGCCTTTATTTTATTTAGTCCCTTATTTGCACTCTCCCAGAAGAAATTTTCGCTGTCCGGGAAAATCGATGGATTGCACGAGGGTTCCGCGATTTCTTTGACAGATATTAATACAGTCACAGATACGGTCGCGAAGGCTATCGTAAAAAAAGACGGGTTTGTTTTGAAAGGTTCACTCAAGGAACCTACCCTGTTAAGCCTGAACGTGGAAGGGAACAGGAAAGCGGCGGTATTTTTGGAAAACTCCAATGCAAAGATCTCCGCCAATGCGAACGAGCTTCGAAATATAAAAGTCACAGGATCGGCTACTCATGCCGCGTTTGATGCTTTCCAAAAAAAGTTTAACCCGTTGTTTGAAAAATTAGGCCAGATCAACCAGCAGTTGCAATACAGGGGAAAGACCGACAGTTTATGGTCGGCACTTACCAATACGACCAACGAGATACAAAAAGAGATCGAGTCATTCATCCAAACGAATAAGGCATCACCGGTAAGCAGTTTTATGCTTGCGGTGACCATGCAGCTTACAGAGGATATACTGGTTACAGAGAGAAGATTTAATTCATTGAAACCGGCAGCGGTAAACAATTTCTACGGCAAGTATGTCAAAGACATGATCAATGAAACAAAGTTCCTGGCAGTAGGAAGTGTGGCGATGGATTTTACACAGGCAGATACTTTGGGGACTCCCGTTTCATTGTCGTCATTCCGGGGCAAGTATGTCCTGGTTGATTTCTGGGCAAGCTGGTGCGGACCCTGTCGCCAGGAAAATCCCAACGTCGTATACAATTACAATAAGTTCAAGGATAAAAAATTTACCGTATTGGGCGTATCATTGGACGGACCTGGTCAGAAAGCAAGGTGGCTCCAGGCTATTCACGCCGATAACCTGACCTGGACACATGTAAGTGACCTGCAGCAATGGAACAATGCTGTGGCGGTAAAATATAAAATACAAAGTATACCTCAAAACTTTCTCATTGGACCGGATGGTAAGATCGTTGCGAAAAATTTACGGGGCCCTGCATTGGAGACAAAGCTTTGTGAGCTACTTGGGTGTAATTAATGTTGTGTTGTAGTTGTAGTTAGTCAGGAGACTAACTACAACTACAAGGTCAGTTGACATCTTTACCTTGCTTCAACTGATCGATCATTGTCTCCACCTGTTTTTTGGCCTGCCCGGGTGCAACTGCTAAAGCCATATTAGCATATTTCAAGGCATTCTTATAATCGGCATTTGCAGAATAACCCCTGGTCAATCCCATCAACGTGGTATATTCGCTAGGGTTTTTCTGGAAATTCATTTTGAATACATCCAGCGCCTCCTTGTTTCTTTTCTGCGCCAGGAGCTGGCGTCCGTATTGATGTATTTGCTGCATGTTTCCAAGCGGCAATGCTTTTTTCATAACAGTATCCGCTTCGGCACTACGACCGAGTTTGGCCAGGATCTCTGCCTTTGTCGAAAGCGTCATAAAATTGGCTTCTCCGCCCACTGACCGATCATTGATTGCCTGGTCGGCCCACATCAACCCTTCTTCCAGATCTGTATTCCTGTCCAGCGTGTACCGCGCGGCTTGTACATAAGATTGCCAACCGGGACTAAAGCTTCTTTCACCTCTTAGTTCGCGGCGGAAAGATTCCAGTTGCAGCTTATCGAGATCTACCGATACTTTAAACGGGATCATCAGTTTTTCCCATAACAACGCGATGGTTGCTGAATTTTCTGTTTCATTCATGAATTCATACTTCAACCATTCCACGCTTTTATCGGTAGCTACCGGTTTTACCTTTACTCGCAATGCATCTTCCTCTGGTTTATAAAAATAGCTTCCCCAGCTTGTAGTGTTCCTGGAGAAAATAAGGGTGCATTCACTGGGATCATAGGCGATAAAAAAGCCGTATTTACCGGCAGCCAGCTTTTGTCCTTCAATCATTACATCATTTGAAAATTCGATAGTGGTGTTTTCATTGGCGCCCGCCCGCCAGGGAGCTTGTTTACTGGAGCCGAAATTCAGGTCGGCATACCCTACATACACC
>DASSFT010000407.1:0-4893 GCA_035694045.1 Chitinophagaceae bacterium | reverse complement strand
ACAACCGAAGATTTCCTGATCACTTTTCTCATTCTTTTCGGGTTGGGGGTAATAACGCTGAACGGCTTTCTCAACATTTATCTCCTTCAGCGCTTTTTTCCCGATAAACTATTACCACCGAATGTTAAATTGATAGCTACTCTTTCCCTTATTGCAAGCATCCTGGCATCGATAGGCCTGTTGATATTTATTCTTTATGCTGCCTCGTTGTTGTTCCGGTATGATGCGCCGGGAAGAGATTTTTCGACCGGCAAAAGAACATTGGCTATAATATCTTTTGCCTGGATCATTCAACTGGTGGTGCTGACCATGCAAAGCCGGTTGCCAGCTCTCATCAACCGCAATAACAAAAAAAGTATCAGTAATCTTATTGATTCGATTGGACAATGAGTTAACCTTAACTTTCAACTATGCCGGCAAAGTGGAAATTATTCAGGGTAATCTGTGTGCTGCAAATGCTGATCGCGTCGGTATATGCGATCATGGCATTGATCAATGTTGCGATTTATGGCTTTTGGGCTCTTCTTATCGTACTGGTGTTTGTCCTTATTTTTCTGTTGGCCGTGCTGGGCATTAATATTCTTAACGATAACTATCCTAATACACCGGTGACAGGCAGGCAAAAAACCAGGTTTAACCGTTTGTTCCTTCTAAATTTTTTGTTCCTGTTCGTTTTGTTTTGTATGCTGTTCATCGAGATCAGGGCAGCGAGACTGATCATTCGAATTACCCACAAACCCGTGCTCGAGCTTCCATACGAGTTATTTGTAGACCTGATTGGAATCGTCCTCACCCTGCTGTTCCAGTTCATTATACTTTACGGACTTTATACCCTTCGAAACGAATTGTACATGAATTTTATGAAAAAACAGTTCGAATTTGAAAAAGATCAGGCGTGAAAAGTCTCCCTTTTCTTTTTTTGCCAGCGATAAAAAATATAGATGCCGCCGGTGAAAAGGATAAGGGCCATTATCCGGAAAAAATTCTTTTGCATAAATGACTCCTTGTCTTCGCCCGCATTGATTTTGTTATGGCAGAGCGCCTCATAATAATTCAGCCGCGGATAATTGCTATTGAGTTTCTGCACTTCCTCGAATTTTCGCAGGGCTTTATTATAAAAGGCTTCATAAAAAAAAGCCAGTCCTTCATTATACAACTGTGATGAAAGACTCTGTTTGGGCTGCACCCGTGCTGAATCGAGATATTCCTGTATTACCGAAATGGGAATAGCAAAATTATATCCCGATGCTAGTGTACCTGTAACCTGCTCAAGGCTACCAAAAGTCGCCAGGCCAATTACATGACCGTCCTCATCACAAACCGGGCTGCCGCTGCTCCCATGCGATATGATAGCATCTATCTGTACAACCGGCCACCCTCCTATCGATTGCTTGATGGCGCTTACAATTCCAGAAGTTAGCGTTGGATCGCTGTTTGATTCCGGGGCCAGGAAAACATTTGAGGTGGCAGGTTCGGGATAACCGTATACCAGTATTCTCTCTCCAATGCGAACGAGCGAATCGCCGCTCATCTGAAGCGTAGGAAGATCTTTTACATCCTCGAGTTTTAAAAGCGCCACATCCTTTCCCGGCATTGCCCTTCCTTTTATCACCAATATCGCCTGCTTTTTTATCCGGAAAGGCTTGTTGCTGTCATTGTCGGCACGGTAAATAATAAAAATATCCTTTTTAAGGTCAAACAGGATCATTGAAGACACCTGGGAATAAATAAGGCTGTACGAGTTATATAGAAGATTGCGTTGTTCATCACTCAGCGTCATAGCCCATGAACGTTGCAGGGAGCGAATATTTGCATCTGTTACCTCCTGGAACGTCGATTGAATGAATTTTTGACGGATATAAGCGCTGTCACGGTCAATGACATGGCAGTTGGTAATAAAATAACCGTCTCCGGTAATAAAAAAACCCGTGCCTTCCGATACGATACGGTGCTGCTGCCGCAGGTATTCTGTTGTCGCTGAAAAGTAACGAAACGGGTTCCTGTACAACGCCTTCACCACTATATCCAGTTTTTGGCCAGCGCTCAACATATTTCCCGTCGTATCCAGTTTTTTTACCGAATCTACCAGTTGCCTGAACCGTTTTTCATTTATTTCTACCTTATTGACGTATACCGTAGCTGAAAAAACTGTTTGCACCATTGCCACTCCCGGCGAGTTTATAGCATAGTTGCGCTCTGCGGAAAGAGATTGGCAAAGACAGGGATTGTTTTGAAGAAAAAAAATAATTCCCGCAACGACAGTATATATTTTAGAGCGGCTCATGTAAAGTCCATCAAAATACTTAAAAAACCGGTTTCACCCCAGCAATATTCCTTTATAAAAACCATTTGCGGGAAAAACGGGTTGTTAAAAGAGCCTTACAAAACCATAAAACAAAAGCATTTTCTGTAATTTGGTGGAAACTCTTCCTGATGAAGCCCCATCTACCGCTGTTCAGCATTTTATTAATTATTATCATGGGTTGCCAACAGGAAGCCGGCGAAGGCGATACTATTGTCTCAACACCGGCTCAAACATTTTTAAACGTAGGTTATGGAACCGATGCCCTGCAAAAAGTGGACATCTACCTGCCAGCAGGGCGAAGCAGCTCCAGTACTAAAGTGATTATTTTGATCCATGGCGGAGCATGGGCCAGCGGAGACAAAACCGATTTTGATAGTTACGTAGATACATTGAAAAAAAGACAGCCCGGCTATGCCATTTTTAATATCAATTACAGGCTGGCTGGTGCAGGCAGCAATATTTTCCCATCACAGGAAAATGATGTAAAAGCTGCTTTTGACTTTATCGTTAGCAAAAGTGCTGAATACAGGATCTCTCAAAAATTTGTATTGCTGGGAGCCAGTGCGGGAGGACATCTTGCTTTACTGCAGGGATATAAACAAAGCACGCCTGTAAAAGTAAAGGCGATCATCGATTTCTTCGGCCCTACTGATCTAGTGGATATGCATGATCACGGCTCTCCTACATTAATTCCTATATTGGAAAGCCTGCTTGGAGGTAGCCCTACTTCCAACCCAGCCATGTACCAGCAATCAAGCCCGATAAACTTTGTCACCGCGCAAAGCCCGCCGACACTCATTTTGCAGGGAGGCGTCGATCCATTGGTCCCGCCCAGTCAATCTGCTACGTTGAATACAAAGCTGCAAACGATGGGTGTAACACATCAATACATATTATATCCGGGCGAAGGTCACGGCTGGGTGGGTGATAACCTCGTCAATTCGTTTAATTCCATCCAGGCATTCCTGACAGCTAATGTAAACTAGTGTTATGTTAGGCAGATCTTGTCGCCACGGATTCACAGATAAAAAATAAGTCATCCATGGTATTGATTTGAGATCGGTGAGCGTTTGTCAGTTAATTTGTTAAACCGGTAAGCGATAAATTTCTTCATCCATGTATCCGTGGCAATATAAATCGTCGAATCATACTTAATTTTTAACCCTAGGATATTAGTTTGGTTCCGAATTTTGACTTTTTACTTTAGCCTTTTTATTTTTTACGTATATTCGATTACTCGGTTGCTTACATCAGCGCATGTAAAGCAACTTTTTTATTTATCACTATTACAATGACTGGCCGGGAATTGTTTGAAAAATACAAGACCTATGCGGGAACATGGGACGAGATGTGTTCGGATAATGCTATCCGCCCGCAATACAGGCAGGTATTCAATGATATCAGCCAGTTACCTCATGATATTCTGCACCAAAAAGATAAGCTTGCCGGTGAATTGTTCATGAACCAGGGAATCACTTTTACAGTATACAGCGATGACGCCGGTATTGAAAGAATATTTCCATTTGATATTATCCCACGAATATTGACCAATAAAGAATGGGATCATATCCAGCAAGGCATTACACAACGGCTCAGGGCCCTGAATCTCTTTCTGAAAGATATTTACTCTTCCCAGCAGATATTGAAGGACAGGATCGTGCCGGCAGAACTGATCGCTTCCTGCCCGCACTATACACGGGAAGTGTTTGGCATCAAAGTGCCACACGATCTATATGTTCATATTTCGGGGATCGACCTGATAAGAAGCCAGGATGGAACATTTTATATACTGGAAGATAACCTGCGAACCCCCTCTGGAGTATCGTACATGCTGGAGAACCGGGAGGTCACAAAAAAAATCTTCCCGGGCATGCTGGGCGACAGCCGGGTAAGAATGATCAACAACTATCCTTTATTATTACAGGAAATCCTGGCCAGTCTTGCGCCGCAACAGATAGCAAACCCCACTGTTGTGTTATTGACTCCGGGTGTATTTAATTCCGCCTATTTTGAACACAGTTTTCTTTCCCGTTCCATGGGTATACCCCTGGTAGAAGGCAGGGACCTGTTGGTCGATAATCATAAAGTATACATGAAAACTACAACAGGTTTACAACAGGTTCACGTGATCTACCGCCGTATCGACGACGATTTCCTGGACCCGCTGGTATTCAGAACTGACAGCGCATTGGGTATTCCCGGGCTGATGGGAGCTTATAGAAAAGGCAATGTAGCTATAGCCAATGCGGTAGGAAATGGAGTAGCAGATGACAAAGCCGTATATGCTTATGTGCCTGCCATGATAAAGTATTACCTGAACGAAGAAATTATTTTACCCAATGTTCCTACCTACGGCATGGAGAACAGGGAAGCACGAGAACATGTTTTCAATAATATCGAGAATATGGTCATTAAACGGACGAATCAATCGGGAGGTTATGGAATGGTAATGGGTAATAAAGCAAGTGAAAAAGAACTACGTGATGTAAAAAAAGCGGTCATCGAAACACCCCGCGAGTTTATTGCACAACCGATCATCAAACTGTCCACGGTGCCCTGTTTTATCGAAGGCAAGTTGCAGCCGCGTC
>DASSFT010000406.1:0-2781 GCA_035694045.1 Chitinophagaceae bacterium | reverse complement strand
ACATACTGCCCAGTTATCGACCTGGTTTGAAAATTTTTTAAACAGTGAAAGCAATTTCCCCGGGTCTTGCTTTCCCATTTTTTCCATGATCTTGATGGCAATGATCTTTTCTTCCAGGGCGCCCGATTCCCAGAGTTCGGTGGTTAACTCAAACGACCCGGTTTTGTACTGCTGAACAAGTAAGTTTAGATCAGGCGTCTTCACACCGTATATTTTTTGCTGACCAGGTACCATTCTCAAAAAGAATTCGCTATTGCTTTTGCTGGCTTTCGCGGATAAGGTCTGTTGTATTTCTTTCAATTGTTGCGACATACTTAGTCTAAAATACTGTTTTTGATAGCATATTTTTCACATAGCTTCTTTGCCCGTTGCTTCAGCTTATCCTGGTAAGAGTAAGGAGCGTAAAAATTATTTCCATACAATTCTTCGTATTTCGGCAAAAGCGCCGGATCATATCTTTCCAGGAATTTATAGTACAAGGTTTTACTGTCCGCTTTTGCATTTCCAAATAGTGTCAGGCCTCCAATTAAAATATAATCTGCCCCATGTTCCCTGGTTACTGAGATAATCTTTTCCAGTTCTTCCTCGGTGTCTGAAATAAAGGGCAGGATTGGGATGGCATTTACTCCAACCAGGAAACCCTGCTGTTTCAGTTTACTGACCAATTCCAGGCGGCGGAGCGGCGGAACAGCCCCGGGCTCAAGCATACTGGAGATTTTTTCATCTAATATGGAGACAGATACGGAAAGGATAAGACCACGTTTTAATTTGTCGCTAAGGTCGGCCGGTAAAATAGCGTTTGTATCGATGGCTTTCAACAGGTCGAGATCTCTCGTTATTAACGTCCGTTTTGTGCTGATAAAAACTGGAAAGCGGTATTTCAACAGTAACCTCAACATTCCCTCGGTGAGTTTGTATTTTTCCTCGTGGTGGATATAAGCATCCGTTCCAGAGCCTACAGTCACAAAACCGTATTGGCCTTTTTTTGCTCTTGATGCCAGTTGTTTTTCCAGGATTTCCAGTGCATTTATTTTGACGGCAAGACCGTCTTCCATATTTTCCCCGTATTTACTTCCTCTTATATAGCAATACAGGCAATTGCAGCTGCACCCTTCATAAGGGTTGACAGAGTAGTCGTCGAGAAACCAGCTATCTCGTTTCTTATGTTTGTTCAAAACGGACTTGACTTGTTTTTCCATCAGCATTCAATAAAGTTAATAAGAACCAAGAACCAATCCCGCCACTTGGCGGGACAAAAAAATCGAAATATAAAAGCACAAAAGGCGACACTGTTAGGTGACATTCGTGACGTAGATTTGCCCAAAGTCCAAATATGAGGCATCTGTTTTTTTTCGTTGGCATTGTTTTGATGACGGGATGTACTTCTACTCGTAAGACGGCAGCAACTGCTGCTACGGCTTCTATCAAAGAGCTTCGATTCATAGATGAATACATTTACCCGGGTGGAACGGAATTTAAAAATACCGTCATTGGTGGATTGTCAGGTATTGATTATGATGCAAAACGGGATCTGTATTATTTGATCTCTGACGATCCTTCTACAAAAGGACCCACCCGTTACTATACATCCAGGATTTCGATCAGCGAAAAAGGCATCGATACCGTCATCTTCATGGATATGACTCCCTTGCTAAATGCAAACGGTGAAACATTCACTGAAATTACAAAAGACCGTATTCACTCTTCTGGTGTGGAAGCGATCCGTTATGATGCCAAAAGGGATGAGCTGATCTGGAGCAGCGAAGGTCAGCGGTACATTCGTGATGGTAAACAGGAGTTGGAAGATCCGGCCATCGTCATTATGGACAGGAACGGACATTACAAGGACAGTTTTGCATTACCAGCTAACATGCACATACAGCCAGTGGAAAAAGGACCGAGACATAACAGCGTGTTCGAGGGGATTACTTTGGACAGAAATGGAGATCATGTATTTGTGAGCGTCGAGGAACCGATCTATGAAGATGGACCAAGGGCGGGTACCGGCGATTCAACGGCCTGGATACGCATATTAAAGTTTAACCGGAAACTCAGGCAATGTGTGGCTCAATATGCTTACCAGGTTGACCCCGTACCATATCCCGCTAATCCTCCCGGCGCTTTTAAAATAAACGGCGTATCGGATATCTTATACCTGGGCAATGATAAATTCCTTGTTATCGAAAGGGCCTGGTCCACCGGTAGAGTCCCTTCCGATGTAAGGGTTTACCTGGCAGATGGCCGCTATGCTGATGATATTTCCGCGATCAATCTTGATATTACTCCCACAAAAAAGCCAATGACAAAGAAATTATTGCTGGACATGAGCAGCCTCGGCTTTTTTATCGATAATATTGAAGGAGTCACGTTTGGCCCTGTATTACCTAATGGCCATAGGACCCTGCTGTTTGTAACGGATGATAATTTTGCCAAAACGCAGAAGACGCAGTTTCTTTTGTTTGAGGTGATCGAGTGAGGGGGTCAGTGGTGAGTGGTGAGAGGTGAGTGATGAGAGGTGAGTGGTGTTTGAAACTTATTATAACATTTTTCTGTTCTTTGTTTATCTTTCGCCGTTATAAACCCTTGAAATGCGAATCATACCGTTTGTTGTATCCACCGTTATTACAGCAGGTCTTGTATTTGCTTTGAATAAGCACTGGGGCAAGATACCCCCAATGGGAAAATTCCTGAGTCCCCAACATGGTTTCTGGCAAAATGCGGAGGCCTCCGATTATGATTATTCTGCTGATCTTACGTTTCCCGGGTTAAAAGGCAAGGCGG
>DASSFT010000405.1:0-6939 GCA_035694045.1 Chitinophagaceae bacterium | reverse complement strand
GAAGGAAACAAATGTATCATCGGCGCTTCAGCTACGGTAACTGATCTGAAGGAATCAATTGTTATCAACGAAATTTTCCCTCAATTCAATCGATATGCAAAACTGGTTTCATCCACGCCGATCCGGAATATGGCCACAATTGCAGGGAATTTTATCAATGCTTCGCCAATCGGCGACTTTACTATTTTCTTTTTAGCCCTGGATGCCCAGCTTATATTAAACGATCTTTCGAAGAGCGGTTCCAACGGGGAAAGTATAAGGACCATCCCGTTAAGAAAATTATTTAAGGGTTATAAACAATTAGATAAAAAAGAAGAAGAACAAATTGAGCAGATTTGGTTCGGTCTCCCCGGAAAGAACAGTCTATTCAATTTCGAAAAAGTAAGCAAGCGTACAAACCTGGACATTGCCAGCGTAAACTCGGCTATCAGCATTACAATGAATAATGGCATTATTGAGAATGCTGGAATTTCAGCCGGCGGACTGGGGCCAACGCCAATCTACCTGCAAAAAGCGTCTGAGTTCCTGAAAGGAAAAGAAGTTTCAAAAAAAACAATTACGCGAACAATTGAATTAGCCTGGTCGGAGATCTCACCGATCAGTGATACGAGAGGGAGTAAGGAATACAAGAAATTATTGTTGGGACAGTTGATCAAAGCACATTTCATGACCCTGTTCCCCGGAACAGCCATTGGTAATTAATGAAAAACATTGACACATATACACATGTCCGCGGCGAATCGTTCTATCTTGATGATATTCCTCCGCAACAAGGAACATTGTATGCAGCTGTGTTTGATTCACCTATGGCGCATGGAAATATCGTATTGCTTGATATCAGCGAAGCGGTGAAGATGAAAGGCGTGGTCAGGGTCTTTACAGCCCGCGATATTCCCGGTCAGAACCAGATCGGCAGCATTGTTCCTGACGAAGAATTGCTGGCAACAACCCAAGTTCATTTTTGCGGTATGCCCATAGCATTGATTGTTGCCGAAACAGAAGAACAGGCAAGAATGGCGGTCAAAAAAGTAAAGATTGAGATCGAACCTCTACCCATCATCACCGACCCGAGAGAAGCACAGGCAAAAGGTGAATTGATCATTCCGCCGAGAACATTCCGGATCGGTGATACAGCGGCTGCCTGGTCGCAATGCGAGCATATATTCGAAGGAAGATCGGAAACAAATGGGCAGGAACATTTATACATAGAAACACAGGGAGCCTATGCACTCCCGCTCGAAAATGGCGGCATACGGATCTATTCTTCCACGCAGGGGCCGACGGCCGTTCAGCGTACAACAGCGCGAGTACTCGATCTGCCGATGAACAAAGTAGAAGTTGAAACAATGAGGCTGGGTGGTGGCTTTGGAGGTAAAGAGGACCAGGCTACAACCTGGGGAGTGATGTGTGCGCTGGCTACTTACCATCTTAAAAAGCCGGTCAAGTATTCCCTGCATCGCTTAGAAGATATGCGGATGACGGGCAAACGGCATCCTTATTCCTCTGATTTCCGGATAGGCCTGGATAAAGATTTGAAGATCCTCTGCTATGAAGCGACTTTTTACCAGAATGCGGGTGCAGCAGCGGATCTTTCGCCTGCAGTAATGGAACGGACTTTATTTCATTGCACCAATTCTTACTTTGTTCCAAATGTAAAAGCGACCGCTTATAGTTGCCGTACGCATTTGCCTCCTAATACTGCATTCCGTGGGTTTGGCGGCCCGCAGGGAATGTTTGTGATTGAAGCTGCTATCGCAAGGGCTGCCGATGCGTTGGGGATACCGGCATCAACTATCCAGCAAAAGAATTTATTGCATACGGGTGATGAATTTCCATACGGCCAGGAAGCAGTGAGCGAAGCAAACGAATGCTGGAACAAAGCAAACGAGCTGTATGATATAGATAAAATGCAAAAAGAAGCGGATGCATTCAACAAAAATAACCGGCTGTATAAAAAAGGTGTCGCCGCGATGCCTATTTGCTTTGGCATTTCATTTACCAAAACCCTGATGAACCAGGCAAGGGCATTGGTGCATGTGTATACCGATGGAAGTGTAGGTATCAGTACCGGTGCGGTGGAAATGGGGCAGGGTGTGAATACAAAGATCCTTCAAGTAGCGGCCCGGGTATTTTCTATTGATCCCTCAAGAATTAAAATACAGCCAACCAATACATGGCGGATCGCAAACACCTCCCCGACAGCTGCAAGTGCTGCAGCAGATCTGAATGGAAAGGCTACTGAAATAGCCTGCCGCGAAATATTAAAAAGGTTGAATGCTGTGGCTATGGAAGAATGTTTAGCCACCGCTGATATTGATAAGACTGCGATACCCCCGTTTGAAATAAAAGAAGAATGGGTATATATCAATGGGAAAAAAACAGAATGGACCTGGAATAAACTGGTAATGGCTGCTTATATCAGGCGTGTGAGTTTATCGGAGCATGCACATTACGCGCCACCAAGCATCCATTTCGATCCCTCTAAAGAAAAAGGTCACCCGTTCACTTATCATGTTTACGGCACCGCGTTCATTACTGTAACGATCGATTGCCTTCGCGGCATTTATGAAGTTGATTCGGTAAAAGTGGTACATGATTTTGGCAGCAGCATGAGCCCGATGGTCGATCTTGGCCAGTGCGAAGGTGGCATTGTACAGGGAATAGGATGGATGACGATGGAAGAAATAGTGTACGATAAAGAGGGGAAGCTAAGATCGAATGCGTTGAGTACATACAAAGTGCCGGATATCTATTCGGTACCAAAGGAAATCGCCATTCATTTTTTACAAACTGAAAAGGATAATCTTGCAGTATTCAGGAGCAAGGCTGTTGGCGAACCGCCACTACTGTATGGTATCGGTGCTTATTTTGCGCTGCGCAATGCTATTAAAGCTTTTAATCCCTCTGCCGATATTCCATTTGATGCGCCGATGACGCCGGAAAAAGTGTTGATGAGTTTGTATTCGACTGCTCTCGACAAGGTAGAAAGTAAGAACACAGATTATCATGATACTGATGATAATCTTAAGATATCATGATTATCCTCAAAATCAGCGGTCTCTCTCAATCCATCACCTTCAACTTCGACACCATAATGCTTACACAAAGACCGAACAATGCTACTACGGCAAAGGAATAGCGGAGACTCGATATTTGAGCGATATACCCGATCAATGGCGGCCCGATTAAAAAGCCAAGAAAGCCGATACTTGATACACCTGCCAGCGCCATACCCGGTGATACTTTTGCTGACCTTGCCGCAGTACTGTATACCGTGGGTATTACTGAAGACACACCCAGTCCCACAATAAAGAAACCGATCGTAGCAGTAACGAGATAAGGAAATAAAACAGAGATCAGTAACCCGGTAAACACAAAAAGCCCGCTCACCTGCAGCGTCTTTTTCCGTCCAAACCTTGCAATGATCCTGTCGCCAGCAAAACGACCGGTGGCCATCATGATCATAAATGTGGTATAGCCCAGGATCACCAGTGATTCGGGAGTCTTAACGATTTCACGGAAATAAACACCACTCCAGTCAAACATAGCACCTTCAGCGGCCATGCTGCAAAAAGCGATAATGCCGAGTTTAACCAATATTCCTTCGGGTCTTGAAAAGAATTTTTTCTTTTCAGCGGGTGCCTGTGTGCCAGTGATAAGATATCGCCGCGAAATAAAAGTGGTAACAAATACCAGGACGGCAACGATAAAGAAATGTTGCCTGGGTGCCAGTTTCAAATTCATCATCAGCAATCCCATGAGTGCGCCGCTGAAACCGGCCATGCTCCACACACCATGAAAAGTAGTCATAATGGGGCGACCATAAATTTTCTCCGCCAATACTCCCTGAGTGTTCACAGAAATGTTTGACATGTTTCCGACAATGCCAAAAAAGAATAAGGCTAAAGCGAGTTGCCACCCCTGGGTAGCCCACCCGATATTGGTGAGCTCGATCGCATATAAGAGAATGGCAAAAGATAAGATGGTTTTACTTCCATACCTGGTGACCAGCCGCCCCGAGACGGGCATCATTAACAGTTGGCCAATAGGAAGAGCCAGTAATATGGTTCCCAGTTCGCCTTCGCTGAGGTGCAATTTGGTTTTGATATCCGGTATCCGGCTGGCCCAGGATGCAAAGCTGAATCCCATGCAGAAATAAAAAGCCGATACGGCAATGCGCATAGTTGACCGCTGCACATGGGTCTGTGGTACCGTTCCTGTAAGCGTATTGATAAAAAACCGTTTAACGATCGAGCGCCGTAAGGTTGTTGTCTTTTCCATCTGGTCAGTTTTTCTTCAACAATACTTCATACGGCCAAGCAAGCAGGTCTGCCTTCTCCGCCTTTAGCAACGGCGGTAGGCAAGGGCATAAAGTTAAAGATTTACCTCCTTAGGCTCACTTGATAATTGTTATTTAATGAAAGCCGCTTTTACTATAGACGCTTAATTTTACATTTCTTTTCCCATGAGCGCTATCAAAACCTGGAAGCTGATCGCTAAAAGCCTGGAACAAAGCATTCCGGTCATGCTACTCTATGTGCTGGAAAGCAAGGGAAGCAGTCCTGGCCGCCAGGGGTTTTTTATGGCGGTCAATACAAACGAAGAAATGGAAGGTTCGATTGGGGGAGGGATAATGGAGCACAAGTTTGTGGAGATGGCGAAGAGTAATCTTAAGTCGTTAGTCGTTAGTCGGGAGTATGGAGTACGGACCCAAGAGTCGGAAGTCAGGAAACAGGTACATGATAAGTCGGCGGCAAAGGACCAGAGCGGAATGATATGCTCGGGTGAACAAACCATTTTATTATACCCGGTGAAGGAGAGGGAGTTGGGGGTCATCCGCAATGTTATCAGTTCCCTGGAAGAGAACAAAAACGGCACATTGACCCTGTCACCGCAAGGCATCCAGTTTGATTTTTCTATCCCGGAAAAGGAGTTTGAATATTCCTTCCAATCCGAAACTGATTGGCTGTATAAAGAGAAAACCGGTCATAAAAACCAGCTTTTCATTATTGGCGGCGGTCATTGCTCCCTGGCTTTTTCCCGGCTCATGCGTCCGATGGATTTTTATATCCGGGTGTATGATGAAAGAAAAGATCTAAAAACAATGCTGGAAAATGAGGCCGCGCATGAAAAATATTTTGTCAATGACTATGGAGTGTTAAAGGATATGATACCTCCCGGGAATAACAATTATGTTGTGATCATGACCTTCGGCTATCGTACCGATGATATCGCGTTGAGGGCCTTGCTGGAAAAAGACTTCAAATACTTAGGTCTCTTGGGCAGTAAAAGCAAAATAGAAAAGATGTTTGAAGACTACAGAGGGGAGGGAATAAAAGATGAGTTGTTGCAACGAATTCACACTCCCATTGGTCTTCCCATTAACAGCCAGACTCCCGAGGAGATTGCCATTAGTATTGCCGCGGAGATAATTGGTGTCAAGAATGGAAGAACCAAATCTCAAGAACCAAGATCCAAATAAATCACAAATTATAATATTCAATCAGAGGCCTCCGATGCGTAGGTTTTTGTTTTTCTGACTTGGGATTTATTTGGTTCTTGGTTCCCGATGGCTATCGGGATGGTTCTTGGCTCTTAAAAATACAGCACACTATATCCTTCCGGGCTCCTTTACGGTCAATTCATTTTCTATATTGCCAGTATTTAATGTAGTAGCCGGCTCAAATAGCATGATCTCCACTTCTTCTTTCGCAACGGGCTTATGTTCTACGCCCCGCGGCATCACCAGGAATTCGCCGGCATTAACTGTTATGGTCCTGTCGCGCAGATGCATGTCAAAGCTCCCTTTTACCACATAGAACAATTCATCTTCCTGCTCATGATGGTGCCAGATAAATTCGCCCTGGAATTTTACCAGCTTCACCTGCTGACCATTTAGTTCACCAACGATACGGGGGTTAAAATAATCAGAGAAGCCCGAGAGCTTTTCGGCCAGATTTACTTTTTCCATTTGTTTAAAAAATTAAATCCCAGAAAGGCTGCCAGCATATAGCGAACATTCCGAAAAACAGAAATCGGTCGCTATGCACAGACAGTCTTTGTGGGATTGATGACTAACCCATTGAGGCTGTTAATAGAAGAATTGTTCCTTTACGATTTTGCCGTCCTTTACTTCATACAGGGCAATTTCGTCCATCTTCGACCTTCCGGCGCCTTTCATGGTAACGTCCATGCCCATGGGAATGGCAATGTAGTTGCCGGCTACGATGGGTTCACCAGCCCAGCCACCATGCATTTCTTCTACCATCTGGTTAAAGTCTTCGCCTTTCTTTTTTATGGCGTCTAATCCCTGCACGGTTTGCAGGCCCTGTGCATGAGGCGGTTCAACGCTTACCGCATCCTGGCTGAACAGCTCTTCCTGTGCTTCTGCCCATTTGTTTTCTTTAAATAACCCGGAAAGACGGTCGGCGACCTCCTTCGTTGTCATCACAGCTTCTAGTGTTGGCATAAAAAAAATATTTAGATTTAAAAAATGGATGGAGAAGCTACGACGTTTTTAGAAGAGGAAAAATTAAATAATTATAAACCCGGAAATTTCCGGTACGAACTTAGCTTTACTGATGATGATAGTAAAACCCCAGTGTTGAAGCTTCTCTTACTCATATTTCCCCTCGTACTCGCCGGCTGCTATGTCAGCAAGGACCCCATGCGCCACGAAGTGAAGCTACTGCAAAAAGGAGCCATTAAAGACGACAGCAGTTACGTCTATTCCCTTCCCTATGAACAGGGAACGGGTCACCGGTTGATGCAGGGTTATTTTGGACAGTTCAGTCACAAAGAACGTGTGGCCCTCGATTTCAATATGCCGAGAGGTACAAAAATCTGTGCAGCAAGGGAGGGAGTCGTTGTAAGAGTAAAAGAAGATGGCGACCGGGGTGGCTGGGGTCCGAAGTACCGGCCTTATGGTAATAATATTGT